>WJKA01000587.1 GCA_014729375.1 Chitinivibrionales bacterium | reverse complement strand
TTACTGTAGCTGTCATAGGAAAAATCCTTTGAAAAGCCGCGGAAACTGCAATAAACGCTGTCAACGCTGAAAAATACGCTTTCGGGATAAAATACTATGCTCATGCTGTCGGGAGCGATTTTTATGCTGTCAAATCCAATCGGTTCTCCGGAGCTGTACCGAGTCACGGCACTGAAACTCCGGTTATCCTGCAGCGAATCAGCGTCGATTGTTCCGGGGTATATTTTTTCATCAAAAAATATCGTGATCGGCGAGTGAATAGCCGCGTCCCTGCTTCCACTGTCAGGACTCACCGAGGCCACGTGGATTTCGCGAACCGTATACGACCAGAGATAATCATCACTGCTGTCCGAAGAGTCAATAAACGTTCCGGGTATACCATCCTGGTTGGTTTCCAGCGGATATCCCAGTGAATCCCGTCCGGTAACCGACCGGTATCTGCACTGCACGCTGTCGCCGAAATAGAGTGTGGGTGCAAGAGAAAAAGTCGCGACAGTACCGTCAATATTGATTGATGAGAAATCGAGCTGTTCCCCGCGGCTGTAGCGTGATGTCACAATCAGGCTTCTGTTGTTTTCCAGCGACGTGTCGATGGTTCCCGCATACACCGGACCTGAAAATGTAACAGAAATTGCAGAGTCCGGACCGATCGCACTGTCGTTTTCAGCAGGAGCCGTCGATATAATCCTGAATGTAATACTGTCAACTTTCAATGCAATAACCGTATCCTCAGATACATCCCGTTGATAATCCATATCTACGTCAAGCGCATTCGGGCCCGAGGGAGTTGTTGCACGGTCGGTCACTGCACTTGATATGCTGAGGGCAATTGAATCCGTGGGCAGGAATGATCCGGCCGGCGGAAGAATATTTCCGAAATACACGCTCGGTTGTGTATATACCGCTTCACAGAAGAGCTGCGTGTACTCATTGTTCCAGGTCCGCCGGAGGGTTATGGGTGTTGCTGTTCCGGCTGCCGCGGAATCAAAAATCGAGTAGGCACTCACCGCGGTTGCAGCCGAACCCGTGTCCACCGGCTCAGAAAATTCTATTGCGATTTTCGCATGCGGCGGGAAACGATACGGTCCCGACTGTTTTTTTGCCAGCCAGTACGGACTTCCGGCTTCAAAGTCAAACAACAACTGTGCAATCTGCGGCAAGTCGTTATATTCAAGCCGAACCGGAATTGTATCCAGCGGATGCACCGGGTCGCTCGTTCTGATTATCACTGTGTCATATACAAGACCGTCACCGGCCAAACCTGACGGATCAAACCAGGCATACAGTGTTTCCGTTACTGCCGGTCCAAGGGCAATCGTCTGGAATGAAGACTGAAACGACAGTGAATCGTATGCCACGGTCTCCCCTGCCTGTGGTATGCCTGTTCGAAACCACCCTGTTTGACTTCCTGAAAAAGAGATCCCGGTAATCGACATGCTGTCATTGCCCGTATTTGCAACAGGGATTGCAACCGTATCACGGGCCCCTCCTCCGACAATCAGCGAAATATCGTCCGCAAGCGTATCTTTTGATGCATACAACCCGGGATTGTCGGCGGAATCCGAGCTGAACCATGGATATTTGAATGTGCATGCCAATGTATCGCTCTGGCCGAAAATATCGGTTACAATCACCCGCAACGAGGTATCGAGGCGTGAAGGGGTAAATACAAATTGAGAATCGCGCGTGGATGAATCGAACCGGGAGGTAGTAAACCGGAACGTAATCGTATCCCAGTATACAACATCGCTGTCATCAACAGTAATGTCAATATGGGCGGCACTGTCAATGATCACCCGCACGGTATCGCCGTCCGCCACGGAATTTCCTTCGAGCAGCACCGAGGATATAAGCGGAATATGATTGACACCAACCATTGCCCGGCGCTCGATCATGGTATCGGGATCGCTTGCCCGGAACCGGATATCCTGGTACCCGAATTCGCTTGAAGAATCGCCCAGGACGACATAGCGTCCATCGGTGTCCGCAGCGGCATTGTCAACAGTCGTTCCGTCAAGGACCACCGTTGCGCTTATCGAGGGATCGTTTGTATCGGAAACCGAATACAGAAATTCGATCGAATCGCCTTCAAGTACGCTGAAATTCATGATATCTTCTGTAAAGTCGGTTGTATCAATAGTGCCGTCCTGCGCACTGTCCCACACAGCCCTGACAGCAAGGACCGGCAATGAATTTCTCGAATTCACCGTCAGCGTTTCTGGAGCTGCCGCCCATCCGCTGCTGTCCTCGAGCGAAAAAACTGCATAAACGAATGTGTCGGAAACGGTGAGTGGAGAGAACTGCACAACTCCTGCCGCTGTTCCGGACTGGATTCCTGCCCCGGTATCGGAAACCATGCCGGTCAGTGTCACCGAATAGTATGCGCTGTCGGTTTCATCAGGGTCTCTGCTCCGGAAATACAGTGTCAGAGGATCGAGCCGGGAATAGCAGCGCAGTGTATCGCCGAAATCAATCGATGTTGTCGTATCCTGACCTGCTATTACGGAATCGAGCGCCAGGTATGAGGGTTTGACATTCCACGAAAGATCGCATTGCCGCGCAATCGTCGTCCGCAACGAATCGTCACTGTTCCGGTACAGCGTAATTTTATACTGGAAATAAGGCCATGGTCCTGCATTGGCCGCAAGCGCGAATTCATCATTGAGAGGGACCCATACGCCCCAGTCCCCGGGCGTCCTGGCGAAGCGTATCGAATCTTCAGACCGCCCGCTAACCTCATTGTCAAGGTCCACGCTGCCGGGGTACATGCGCACCGAATCTCCGGGGTTCATCGTAATTGTATTTGACTGCGATACCCAGTACCCCGACTCATACAAGATGTCAAGCTCGTTCCAGATGCAATTCCATACATTATTTTCTCCCGGCCACGTAACTGCCATTGCATTGGTCGAGTCGAGGGCGACATTCAGTGCGGACCCATACTGATCCTCAAGCGGGACATCCGATGAAGGGCCAGAAAACTGTATGGTGTCATATGCGCTTGTCGCCAGTTCACCACTGCTGTTGATCCGATATCTGACGCCCCATATGCGGCTGGTGTTATCGCTTCCAAGCCCGCCTTTCCAGGCAACTACAAGAAAGCTGTCATTACAGGCAACGGCGGGGAACCTGCAGGAATCGCCCGTTGCAACCGTCTGCGTATTGAGTGTCATGGTACCGTCCCAATCGAACCGGTGCAGCGAAATGGTATTGTTATACCAGCTTGCAGCGGCAAATGCATTAGTACCGTATGCCACCACAGGTGCATCTTCATAATAGTAGTCCTGCTCGTTGACCCCGACATCGGCTGTGACAATCCCGCTGCCAAGGGAGGTCAATGAACGGGAATACAGAGCATAATCGAGCCGTTTCTGCGAAATGCTTGTGCGGCGGGTGTAAACCACAAGGATATTTTTATTCTGTGGTTCGGCAGCGACGGCGCTGTTGAGCAGAGCTTCGGTAAACGGTGCACTTGCCGCGCTGATGCTGTCGGCTACTCTGATTTCCGAAGATGATGAAATTACTTTTTTCAGCGAAAGTGCGGCGTTGAATTTCCGATGCACCACCAGAAAGGTATCACCGTCAAAACTGCACATCGAACCGAAGGGGCGGGCACCTATCTCGCAGTACAGTGTTTGTTCGATATTATCGTTTGCAGCGCGTATTGTATCCATCTCATGGTCGACAAAAACGCAGAGATAATTGCTTTCCCCCATTGCAGCATGGAGGTTACCGGTCCGGTAGTGTGCCCGCCGGAAAATACGGACCGAGTCATATTCTGTTGTATCCGGACCGTAAAAGGTTACTTCCCGCCGGTAAATATTTTCGCGCTCCGTCAGGTCTGTGCTGGTATCGGCCCAGAAAAACGAAAATTTTCGTGGTGCTGCATTAATTACATCCGGATTGCGGGTAGTCCCGATGCTGTTTGCCGGGATATTATCGCCATACAGTTTGGCCGTTTGCAGGCCTTTCGGAGCGAGAACCAGGCTGTCGTTTGCTTCAACCTGCACCGATGATGCACCTGAGCTGAAATCGTCATTCGTATAGTTTCCTGCCCGGAGTCCTGCAACCACGGCCCAGAGGACCAGGCAGGTCCATATTTTACTGTTCGTCGGGATTTTCGGCATTTTTCTGGTTCCGAATGTATCCCTGCCGGGATATTTCGTCGGTAATAGCCTGCTCTTCGGCACCGGCGTTTTTACGCCACTCTTCATACCGCCGGTCTCTGAGAAGCTCGACTGCTTTTTTGTCTTTTGATGCCATCTGAAGAGAAACGCGCAGGTTTCTGAAATCGCCCCGCATGCGGTCAATCTCGCGCCCCTTTGACAAAAGCTGCTGCTTCAGCTTGTGACGATATGCTACCGAGTAGCGCAATTGCATAATATTCGATGCGTGTGCCCGTTGATTTTTTTCCTGTGCCTGAAAATCCGACAGCATGGTATGAATTCCGCCGAGCTGGTTCCGTGCATCAAGTATCTGCCTGTTCTTCCGGGCCAGATCAAGCCGCGCCTGCTCTTCTTTGCGTTTTCGCATTTGAAGGAGCGGATCTAGTTTAAATTGAAAGCGGCGCATGGTGATTTCAAATTCAGATTCAGGATTTGTTTTCGGATCTATTTCTTCGCTTTACAGCTTACATTTTTTCACGTTATTCCTTCACCTGTGTGCTTTTACTTTGTTTCTGCAATACCTTTCAGTATTTCCAGGCTTTCATCAAATGAGCATTTTTCATTCCGGTTCTGGCGCAGGAACTGTTGAACAGGATCGTTGAGTTTAATTGCTTTGTCAACCCGCTCGCTGCTTCCC
>WJKA01000586.1 GCA_014729375.1 Chitinivibrionales bacterium | reverse complement strand
CGTGAACGTCACAAAATCACGTTTCAAACCACAAGAGACAGATTTTGCACAATCTAAATCAGCAAACCGCTGCCGTTCCTGCGCTAGACCGGTACGACTTTTCGAGACAATAGGGTGGTACGACTTTACGAGACTTGGCAGGAATTCAGTGGCTTAAGCCGAGTAGGACCGTGAGATTTGGTTCAAGACGCCCCACAGCCTGACCAAGTATGAAAGGGTACCAAAAGGAATCAAGAGAGGCTTGATCTAACGTACCTCGCAGGTGTTCGGAAGACTTCTCTAAAGTGCCATCTTAGGAAATCGGCTTTTGGGTAGTAGTCTGGTCTCTGAGGTGCTCTCAATTGCTTTCCGTGAAAAGCCAGCAACCATTCCTCGAAGCCGCTTGTTCCATGAGCATGCTCGGAGACTTGTATCTGCAGCTCCTTAGAAACCGTGAAAACTCCCCTATCAAACAGCTTATGATGAAGGGAACAAAGAGCAAGACCATTAGGTACAACATCTGGTCCTCCAGCCTGATGCCATTTTATGTGCGCTGCCTCAACTCCAAGCTGGCTACTTCCCAATCGCACGTCAAAACCACAGACAGCACACCTATATTCATATGCGGTCATAACCCGGTTTCGAAAATCGGGATCCCTCTTGGCTCTGCTTATGACCTGCCGATCAAGATCAAGCCCTACGGCTTGAAGTAGATCGTCGTGCATAGAAGTAGGGAAATTCTGGTCAAGAATATCTCTAGCAATCTCTGCAATGAAAGCCTTGTCACGGCTTAACAATTCATAGATCGGCCTTGGGAAGCCACCACTGACATCGTGGCTGAGGAGTTCGCTCTTTTTCGCGTCGGTCTGCCCTTTTCTTAGCTCGACACTCTCTGCATTCTCCAATTCCCAAATTCCGTCATTCTGTAGTCGCCAGAACGGATACTCTGGATGATAGGATCTCCTGCTCGGGCCAAATTGACGCAGGAGCTTTTGCAGTATGGGATCGACTTCAGAGAAAACCACAGTACGCGAGGACCCACGATTACATCTTCCTAGTGCATAGAGGAGTAGCAGCGGTTTATGGGGCGCACGCTGTGATCCTCTTTTCCACACGTTGATCTCTGCGAAGAGTTTCTTCAATTCTTCTCGGTCGATGTTCTCCATAGATCAGATCCAGCAAAATAGTTGGTTCCGAGGGAGTATCACTGGGCCTTTTCTCTCTCTGCTTTAGGTTGATAAGAATAGCGAGCGCAGAAAACTGGAGGTTTCAAATTCCCTCAGCTGCCATTTGCTGAGATCAGCGCTTCGGCAACTGTAGTTTCTGGAATTCCTCCCGAACGTCCTGAGCCATTCTCTTATAAGGTTCGCCCGGCTTCCCGCCGAAAACCTCAAGATATATACTCTCAATGGCGCCATTGGCATATTCCTCTACAACTCTGTAAACCTCTTTCTCATTACTCAAGACTTGAAGCGATCCAGTTTCGGTAATGGCAATAGCCTTTAGTATCCAAAGCTCTTCATCGCTAAAGGCAGATAGAGGGATGTTCGGTTCAGGCTTCTCGATCTTTTCTTCCCGAAGTCCATTCCTGAATCCATAACAAGCAGCGTATAAGAACACGTCTTTGAAATACGCATTATGAAAGGGAGAAAGATCATCCTGGGTGAGGCTTCGATACTTCTCCCCATCGACAGCGGAATAACGAAGGTTGCGAGGAGTGTCGCTAGTCATAACGGTTTCACCTCAGTTATGGCTCTAGACTCTACGAATTGAAGTCTATACTCTTTGCCGATTCTAGAGTTCAAACGCAGCTGTACGGGTTCTGTATACTCCGTGTCTGTCATAAACAACGTTACTTGTGTGTCACAGAGGTAATCAGGCAACGATTCCGCTATATTCTGCCGAGGCTCTCCTGAAATCCTGCCAATAGGGGTGTCGATAACTACTGGTGCATCGAAACCAGAGATAGTGCCCAAAGCTGCCATGAAGGCCAATGCTAGAACTTGGCGTTCGCCAGCTGAAAGCGTGCCCAACGATGGCAATCCACGAACATTCAAGACATTGATTTGGTATTTCCCGTCTATTTGGACTTGACTGTAAGTTCCTTTCTTCCAGATCAAATTCAGAAAGTACTCTTCTGTTTTCTGTTCAATTTGTCCCCTAACCTCGGAGAGCAGTTCTGTTCGAGTTTCATCTAGTGCGGTCAAAGCTTGGGTGCAGAGCTCAAACCGAGAAAGTAGATCTTGACGATGTGCATCTGCCTCCAGGGCTTTCTCAAGCTCTCGATTTTGTGACCTCAATTCTTGCTCTAACCCCTCCTCCTCTCCCTCCTCTCTGCCAATTGCTCCGATAGTTCTTGCCCACTCTTCCTCGAACTCTCGGTGCTGTTGTTCAAGCACTTCTATTTCCTCTGGGTTAATCTCACCGATCCTCTCAATTTTGTGCGAGATCTCTTTGAGTTGCCTGTTGTTGGACTCAATGGCCTCTTCAATGCTTCTGATCTGCTTCCCGATCTCTTTTTGCCGGGCAACGATCTGAGGAATGTCTTTGAGGATGCCATCAAGTTTGTATCTTCCGTCAATCGCGGCGCTTTCGTAATCAGCAGAGG
>WJKA01000585.1 GCA_014729375.1 Chitinivibrionales bacterium | reverse complement strand
CATTGAAAATGAATGTGCCCAGTTGCTCAATGTCACGTTTTCCGGATACTCCCAGCTCACGCTCCATCTCGTTTTCTACCGGCAAACCATGACAGTCCCATCCGAATCGACGCTCGACATAGTGGCCGCGCATGGTCCAGTACCGGGGAATAAAGTCTTTCAAGGTTCCCGCAAGAAGGTGCCCGTAATGAGGAAGCCCGGTGGCAAAAGGTGGCCCGTCATAAAAAACATATGCCTCTTTTGCCAGCGTTGCTTCAAGACTTTCTTTGAATATTCCCTTTTCATTCCAGAACTCAAGAATTTCTTTTTCTACTGCTGGAAAACGTATCTGGTTACTTACCTGATTAAAAAATGCTTTGGTACTCATACAATCCCCGTTCACGCTCCTGCTACAGTGCCTCCAGCACTTTCCTGATTAACAACACCAGTTTCGGTTCGGCCGCTGCCGCAGCGGCAATGATTTTATTAATATCCGCCGGCTCAAGTGCATCAGGCAGACACGCATCAGTCACCACGGAAATCCCCAGTACTTTAAGCCCCACATGTGAAGCACAAATAACTTCCGGCACAGTGCTCATACCGATAACGTCCGCGCCCAGAATTCTTAACATCCGATATTCTGCCCGGGTTTCAAGCGACGGTCCGCTCATTGCGGCATAGACGCCGCGCTCAAGCGGAATCTTATTCTCTTGCGCAACCGCCTTTGCCAGATTTATCAGCTCTTTTGCATACGGATCCGACATGTCGGGATATCTCGGTCCGATACGATTATCATTAATCCCGATAAGCGGATTATCACCCAGAAGGTTGATATGATCGGTAATACACATAAGCGTTTCCGGCGGAAAAAGCGGATTGACTCCTCCGCATGCGTTTGAAACAATCAGTGTGTGTGCGCCCATAAATTTCATAACCTGAACCGGAAACACGATCTGCCCCATCGTGTACCCTTCATAGTAATGAAATCGCCCCTGCATCGCCATGACCTTCTTACCCGACAGTGTGCCCATAATAAGCTTCCCGGCATGGGTCTCTGCAGTCGGACGTGCAAAATGAGGAATATCCTCATAGGAAATAACAGTATCCGTCTCGATAGAATCGGCAAGTTTTCCAAGCCCGGTACCAAGAATAATACCGAAATCCGGTTTCAGTGTACATTTTTCTTCAATAGCCCGCCTTGCTTCCATGTTATTGTCGTATGTTCGCTGCATGGCAATCCTTTCGTGGGTCAAGTTTTCATCATCTGATCGAGTTTTCCGGCAATTGCCTGAGGATCCATTCCTGCGATCGCCACCTTTTTGTGCCGTGAGCGGTGACCCTTTACTACAGCACATGCCGATTTTGGAAGCCGCAATTGTCCGGCAAGAAACTTTATCAGGGCATTGTTTGCCTTGTTTTCGGAGGCCGGGGCCGTTACCGACACGGTAATCCTGCCCTCGTCGACCGAAATAAGTCTGCTCCTTTTTGCGCCCGGCTTGAGAAAGACTTCAACCACACACGATTCCCGGCCCCCGCAGGCCATCATACCCCTCCGGCAGTTTTATACAACAATCTCATCAATGTTGTCATCATCACCGCCGGCCAGGTCCTGCTGTGACGGTACCTCATCCATTGTCTCATCTTCTGCATCTTCTTCCCGGCCCGCGTTGTCCAGTCCTTTCAAATCCCCGGAAATCGTTTCCACCAGATCAAGCTGGGTTTTTAAAACAGCCTTAAACCGGGAGAGAAAATGGTTCCGCTGGTTTCTAAGCGCAATTAAATCATTCTCGAGCTGGTGAACTCGCCGGCGGGCTTCATCCTCGTACGAATTCGCCCGTATCTGCGCATCCTTGATTATCAACTCCGATTCCTTCTGTGCATTGACACGAGCTTCATCAGTAGCCTTCTGCGCAGTAAGAAGTGTCTGATTGAGCGTTTTTTCTATTTTCGTATAATCTTCGAGTTTTTCCGTGGATATTTTCAGTTGTGATGCCAGTTCATTATTCTGCTTGATAACAAGCTCGAATTCATTTGCAACCATCTCAAGAAAACTGTTGACCTCATCAGGATCAAAGCCCATTATTGTTTTTCTGAACGGCTGTTTACGAATATCCAGCGGGGAAATGCGCATAAGAAACCCCTTTGACAAGATGATACAATCAGCTAAAAATATGCCGGCGGAAAAAGAATTCTCCTCAGAATCGCTATAAGTATAAACACGACCAGGGGAGAGAAATCAATTCCAATCCTGTTTGCCGGAAGAACCCGCCGGATAGGCTCAAGCACCGGCTCGGTTACGTTATAAACAAACCGGGTTACGGAATGATACGGATCGACCTGCATCCACGACATGACAATCCGGATTATCAGAATAATTTCGTATAAACGTATTAAAAAAAGAATCAGCGTCATCTTACTGCGCCCGCCTTCCCAAAAGTAAAGAACCAATCCTGATCATTGTCGCGCCTTCCTCAATTGCCCATTCAAAGTCATCGCTCATTCCCATCGACAACTCCGTGCGGTTTGCAAGCGAAGAACATTTTTCGCCGAGCTTT
>WJKA01000584.1 GCA_014729375.1 Chitinivibrionales bacterium | reverse complement strand
CGGTATGTTTCCCGTATCTGCTGAGCGCATATCCGGGGATCCACATCCTGAAAGCATGACTTTAAATACCCCCGGTGATTTCTGGGTGCATAACCGAACCTGTTTTCAAAGACTTTTTCGTGCTGCTCTGCGCGTTCTTCGGTGATATACCATCCGAAATAATACGGATGGAGCTGTGTTTTTTCAGCTACCAGGCGATGAACTTCCGAAAGATGGTTGTAATTATCATTTGATATAACGGTAATTGGAATGATCAGCGGAGCAGCGAGGTTTTTGCGTTTTTTGATATCATCAACCAGGTCGATTATTTCCATGGTTTTTTCGAAATTGTTCGATTTTTTTCCCCGCGCCGGCGAGCGCATCAGGTTCTGCGATTCTGCATCCCACCCATCAATGCTTAAATAAAGAATGGAGAGCGCCCCCGTATCGATAATCTTTTCAATGACCGGCGCCAGGGCCTGTGCGTTGGTGACAATTGAGCCATAAAGCCTGTTCCGGCCCATTTCCTCAAACAGCGGAACAAGCGGTTTCCACATGGTGGGTTCCCCGCCCCAGATATAATAAAACGGCTTGTCGCGCTTTGTTTCATGCAGAATGCGCCGGACAACATCAAAGTCAAGCTGGTCGAGCTTTTCTCCGGCCTCACGTTTTGCCCGGAGGTGACCGTTTTCTCCCCATTGTCCGCAGGAACGGCAGCGAAGGTTGCATGCTTCATTCACCCGAAGCGACAACATCCCTACAGGAATGTTTTTTTTCGGATTTCTTTCAGAAAAGTATTTTCGTATGCCGAACGGAAAAATGGTTTTCAACGAATGCGGATCTCTAATCAGGGCCGGGAGCGCATGTTTCAGCACAAATGTGCCGGGAAGCAAAGCTACGCCGCGAAACTGTGACATTACGTCTGCTTTCTATTTTAATGGCCGGATAAAGGGATTAAATATATATTATTGAAGCTCAAAGTTGTATGGAATGGCGGGAGAATACGTGCAGGAAGACTGGCAACAGATAGAAAACCTTTCCTTTGTTAAAAAAATCACCTGTTATGATTCGATTGATTCCACAAACACCCGGGCAAAAAATCAGAACAAGTTTCCGGATAATGGGTTTCATATCCTGCAAGCCGACATTCAGACATCGGGGCGCGGGCAACGGAGCAATACGTTTCTTTCGGATATGCCGGGGGGATTGTGGGTTTCGATACTGTGTCGCATAGAGGATATATCTTTTCATTTTAAATATAACAGAGCAATAAGCCTGGCCATTTGCGATACGCTGGGCTCGTATGTGTCCCCTGCCGACTGCGCAATTAAATGGCCGAATGATATATTATGCAGGCACAGAAAAATATGCGGGGTCCTTCTTGAAACGTCGCCGCATATCGGGGATGGTCTGATAATCGGGTTCGGACTCAATATCAATAATCTTGCAAGTCAATTCCCGCCGGAGCTTTCTGAGGAGGTAACGAGCCTGGGTGATGAATGTGGAGAAAATGTATCCCGTGCCGTGGTCCTTCGGAAAATTCTTGAAAATTTTAATACGAATATTTCCTGCGGGAATGCAGTTATGCACCGGAAATATACCGGGCTGTTATCTGGGCCCGGGAAAACGGTTGAAATCTGCGGGCAGCGGGGAGTATTTGATAGTGTTCTGGAAGATGGACGTTTATGTTTGAAAAGCGGGGCTTGTTCCGTTTATTTTTCATCAGGGCCGATGCGGATTATAAAGAACCAGGCAGGTCCGTGATACAGTGGATGAGATTATGTCGTGGATTATCCGCGTATTCTGCAGAGATAGTTCTACGGATTTCATATTAATCCCGGTTTCAGCCGGAATAAAGGATAGTTTCAGTGCGAGAATATGTTATTGCCGTTGACATGGGAAATACCCGGACCCATGTGGGGCTGATTGATTGTGTCAACCTTTCCTGTACGAAACAGAAGGTTTTCCCTTCGGAGAAAATCAGAAACAAGGTTGGCGATGCTCTTAATTCTTTTTCCCGTCAGGGAGGATCGGGGCATCCCATGCCGGTATATGTCTGCACCGTTATCAACTCAATCCGCAAAGAGCTTCTTCCGTTATTGCGAAAGAGCGGCATCGGGTCGCTTGTTGAATACCACCCGTCGCTCCCGATAAAGCTGGCGTATGAACCGCCGCAGGTGCTGGGTGCGGACCGCATAGCCAATCTTCTCTACGCGCGTGCGGCATTTCCAGGGCATGATTCCATAATTATTGATACGGGCACGGCCATAACGGTGGATTACCTTCGCAACGGCAGTGAGTTTGTCGGCGGAGCAATCCTGCCGGGGATAGAGGCCCAGTGCTCGGTACTTCATACAAGCACGGCAGAGCTTCCGAAGATCGATCCCGGCAATGCGCAAACGCCTTTTCCGGGTACCTCAACACGTTCCTGTATAGCTCACGGTGTTCGCGAAGGTATTGCCGGCGCTTTATCCACACTTGTAAACAAGCTTCGCAGGAAATTTTCAAAAGAATGTAAAATTCTCGCTACCGGCGGTGGATGGAGT
>WJKA01000583.1 GCA_014729375.1 Chitinivibrionales bacterium | reverse complement strand
GTGAAAACCATCCGGTTGCGCCTCTGGTAACCCGGCAGTGAAAATCATCTGAAAAATCGGCAGGAAACTCATCGGCGGGATACACCAGCCGGACCTCCTGAATGTCTACCTGCGTTTCCCAGAATCCGTGTCCAGGGCCGGTGAATACATCGGGACACCGGGCATGCGGAGACAGTTTTGCATTTTCGGAGAGGATCCAGCACATCGAATCAACAGTCACGCGGGAAGGAAGATTCAGTTGCGTGCGGTACACATTATCCTGATACGGCTCCCAGCCGGTAATGAGGGTGCCGCCGAAAATCCGGGGATCTTCGTCTGGATAGTTTTTCCAGGTAACCGGCGCCTGTTCGGTCCCGCCGTCACGGTCGTCCAGAACAAAGGTCTCCTCAAGGAAATAATCGCCGCCACGCAGCATGACGGTGTTGCCTGCCGGGCCGATTGATCTGAGATGATCGCGTGCTTTTGAAAGGGTTTGAAACGGCGAACTCTCGGAACCATCGCTGTTGTCATCACCCGAAGGCGAGACATAAATAGTCGCCGACAGTGCCGGCAAAGCGCCCAGACAAATCACAAGAAGTGCGTGAAGCATATAACCTCCTTAGCTGTAATTGCTGATACACCATGATACACCATGCCTTAAAACCGAACGCGCCCATCATCCTTGCAGGGGCATATGCAATTTATGGTGTAATAAAAACTTCCTTATTCCGGAAATATATACAATAATGTAGAAGATGGATGCACAGATAATTCCGTTTAATAAATTATATATTCCAATTATACTGGTATCAACCTGTTTTTAAAAGGGGACGGAGGGAACTTAGCAACTTAGTACGCCATTTCAGAAGTACAGCCACATTTCGGCCTCGTCATGCCGGACCGCGATCCGGCATCCACGCAGGATCGACAAGACATGGATTCCGGATCAAGTCCGGAATGACGAATACGTGACCGAACTTATAAAACAGAGCTCTTAGCAACTATTGCTATTATCTCACCATAGTGAATTTTCGATGTTTTCTGCAGCCAAATGCCCCTAATTTGTATTATTCAAGCTATTGGTTGATTTGCAGCATGCCGCTTTTTTCGTATCCCGTTGTTCTGCACCGGACAATATATTGGCCGGCGCCGATTTTTCTTCCCTGAAAATCGCTGCCGTCCCATACAACGGTTTTCCGGTGCGCATCCAGCAGCATCGAAGAAACGGTCCTGCCTGAAAGGTCAAAAATATCAAATATTACGTGATCGCCCGTTGAGGGGACCTTAAAAGAAATTGTTGGGGCAACGCCGTGTGATCCCGAAAAAGAAAAGGATACTTTTCTTTTCCCGCGTCCGTGTGCTGCTGTTTGTAATCCTGTTGACGAATAGGTCAGTGCATCGACTAAGTCGAGATTCCGGATTTCGGGTGAATTGCTGTCATAGCCGAATGCCTCGACCAGTTGTGTCATCGCCGATTCATTGATATGGTAGCTGCTGTTGCTCAGACTGTTTACATCCATTATTTCATCCCTGATTTTCCGCGCGGTAAGGTAATCGACAATCGGGCTGCATGTTCCCATAACAATCCGGTCATACTGCTGCGCATCATAGCTGGTGGGACCGTTGGGTGTTGCCCAGAGCGAATCGACAATGCAGAGCTGTTGACGGGGAGGGGTGCCGCCCAGGAACGGATCGCTGGTATTCATGGCGATCATGTCGGCCGGATCGCTCGGATGCCCGAATTTCATGCTTCCCACATGGTTTTTCATTGTTAACGTAAATCCGCCGAGGTTATTGATATAATGGCCTTTATTTGGAGCAATATTGATTAGCAGGTCTATGACGCCGTCAACGAGCCATGATGCAGTCTGATAGGTACGGCCGTTTGCCAGCCTGTAGTTTTTTCTCGGCTGCCCGGTATCACCGAGGATATCGTTTATATTAACTCCCTGCGGCAGCTTGCTGCGAGCATCACTACTCCCATACCATCGCGTAATTTCGCTTCCTGCATCGTAAATGTATATGTTGGAAGCCAGCACTCCTTTGCGTATCAGCTCTTTGCACACCTTGTCAAGAATTATTATGCTGGGATTGATACTGTCCATACCATTGACTTTTATTGCGGCTTTCACCTGGTTCCAGCTCTGTTTTGTCGAGGGCATCATGAATATCGTGTCCCAGGCATCGTTGGCGCTCTCTTTTTGTGCAAGCGCCTGCGCCATCTTATCCATATTCGACTCGATCCTGGAAGCGTCACAGGCGCCATATTGACCAAGCGGATGAATAGTCGTCATCCTGCCGGTTATCATTGATGGATCATGACAGCAGACCACTCGCAAATTATCTATTGCGGGATTAATCTGTTCTCTGTTCTGCCATCCTGACGACGCCGGCGACACGCTTTCGGGGAATCCCATCCCGATTGCAGCCGATGCAGCAGCTCCGCTTTTCAGAAAATTCCGTCGTGTAAAAGACATGCAAACCTCTCATGAGTCGTTCAATAGAGATTCAGCCGTGCAATTCGACTGCAGAAAAAGCGGCTCCGCCCTTTTTACAATAGAATTTGCCGGCTGGTATGCCCGCTCTTTACATAGTGTATTTTGATAATATAGTGTCCCTTTGCCGGAATTCGTGACTGCAGCTCGATTCGCGTCGTCATGCCGTCTGGCGTTGCGGCACTTTGCAGAAGCTTCCCTGCGCACGAGAATATTTTTACAGATGCGATCTCCCGGCCGGAGACCAATTTCAACGTTCCCAGGCGCGCCCCGTTTCTGGTGAAAAACAATTTCCGCATGGTTTGGCGGGACCTGTTTGTCCCGGCATCAAGGGGAATATCGACCGGTCCCTCGAGCTCCGCCGCCATCTGGTGAAGCCACTCTTCGGCATTGGTGTAGCCGTCACTGTCGTCATCGCCGTTCGGATCGGCCGGAATATCGAGCGTGCGTGTTACTTCCGCATGCTGCGGGAACCCGCCGACATCATCCTGGCTGTCAATCATCCGCCCGGTGCCGTTGATCGCATCGTTGATAATCCGCCGATCGATCTCGTCCCGGTCCTGCGGCCGGGCGCCGGCATTGGACAGCACATGATGCATGACCTGCGCGCTGGGAAGCGCGGTCAACGGCTGTGTCCAGGTGGCCTCTTCGGGAGTATCGACGATTACGCCGGGGTCAAAAGAGCGCTGCGAACACAATCCAAAGCTTCCGTCGGTAACATTGTCATCCATATACAGCCTTGATTCGGACATATGGACATGTACATAGAGAAAGCTTCCGCCCGGTGACAGGTTGGTTTGTCGGGTGGCTTTCAGCACATTGCCGATCACACTGACTCTTTGCGGCTGATCGCCAAAAAAGGTGGCTTCCCCGAAATCCATGGCAACACCGATAGGATTATAGACAAAATTATTTACGACAGTTGCCGGACACCCTCCTTTGATCAGCGGATTACGGTCCCCGTTGTGGGCGAAAAGGTTCCTTATAACACTCACATTCTGTGTCAGGAATCCCACCAGCATGCCTTTGGAATGGGGGCCTTCCGGATGAACAGAGTTGTTCAGGCATTCCGAATTGATACAGTTGCTGAACGTGATATTTCTGTTTTCGGTTGACCAGCAGGTCATGTTTTCATCGGTCGCCCACGAGACGCTGCAATGATCGATAACAACATTTTGCGAGCTGCCCACCATGCAGATTCCCTGTCGTGAATTGCCCCGCGGTCCTTCAACTCTTCCCCCCGGGCGGACTTTCATGTGCTGAATGAGTACATCGTTGGTATACACGCGCAAGCCCGCGCCGATGACCGTTATTCCCGGTGAAGGCGCGGTCTGCCCCGCAAGCGTGCAAAAGGGATTGCGGATCTGGATATGCTCGGCAACGTCGATAACACCGGCGACCTCAAAGACAATGATCCGCGGCCCGCTTTTCCCGCATGCGTCACGGAGCGATCCGGGACCGTCGGCATTGAGGTTGGTTACTTTGATGATCTCTCCACCTCTTCCCGCCGGCGTAAAAACACCGAATCCTTCGGCTCCGGGGAATACCGGAAGTGAATCCTGCGCCATGACGGCAAAAAACCAGCAGAATGAAATCAGCAGATACTTCATAGAATGAATGGTGTTCATAAAACCCGCTTTTCTGATTGGTTATGAACGGGCCGATTAATAAGCTATCTTTATTCGTTCCTGTACTGTTTTTCCTGCAAACACTCCTTTGAGACAATATACGCCGGCAGAAAGATTATCGATCATAACAGGATGAGTCGTACCGATAGTTCGGGCGGCAACAAGCCTCCCGCTCATTGCATATACGCGCACACTACCCGGGCCTGATAAATCCGGCGGGGTGATTATTATCCTGTTCCCCTGCACGGTAATCGGTTGTGCACGTGATATCTGTCGGGGAGTGGGGCCTTTACGATGCCGGGAATTCAAAGAAGAGAGATCCCGCGGCTGTTCAAGCTCCGCGGCAAGTGTGTGGAGCCACTCCTCGCAATTGGTATACCCGTCGGCGTCATCGTCTCCTTCGGGATTATCGGGTATCACAAGCTCGTGACGGGTCGGTTCATATTCGGGCCATCCGCCCACCTGGTCGATATGGTCGATGATTGTTCCGGTGGTAGTCTGCACTTCATTAATTATACGTGCGTCGATATCATTGGTCTCGGCAGGACGGCTTCCTGCATTGGCGAGTACATAATCCATTACCTCGCCCGATTGCATGACAGTCATCGGTTCGCACCAGACCGCTTCCTGCGGGGTGGGGACAAACAGCTCCGGGGATACCTGATCGGGAATGTGTCCTGCATAGATTTTCAGCGGCGCCCAGTAGTTCGAGTCGCCCAGATTGTCGTGCATATAAAATTTCGATTCCGGATGATCGGCCAGATACAACCCGGCAAGCGCATCATACAGAAGCGCGGTTTTGATACCCGATTTCAGCACGTTCCCCACTATTGACGCCTGCACCATAGTGTCGCCTTCAAAGGAGGAGCCGGTGCAGACCATGGCAACCACGCCGGGATTGTACACCACATTATTGACAACCTGCGACATGCTGCCGCCTTTCATCGAGGGGTTCCGGTCGTAATTATGGGCCATGAGCGAAGTTTTCAGCGTGATCCGCTGCGAAAAATCACCGATCAGAAATCCCTTGGAGTGACACTTCTCTTTATGAAGATATGCACAATGCAGTGCTTCGGACATGATGCAATTGCTGACGGTGATATCATGTGTTTCGGGTTGCCCGCGGGTCCAGGCGATAATGATTTTATCGGTCGACCATGACATGCTGCAATGATCGACAACGATATTTTCGGCGTGTTCACTCGAATTTCCCATGAATATGAAACAATCTCTGCAGGAACCGCTCCCGATGGTATGGTCTCCCGGCCGGATCGTGAGATGCTGCACCAGAACATCGTGCGTGTAAATTCCAATGCCTGAGCCGATCAGTGTAATGCCGGGGTATGGCGCGGTCTGCCCGGCAATGGTGCAATAAGGATTTTCTATGTCTATATAGCGGCAGGAGCCTGTTGCCCGGAGGTCGATAATGCCGCCGACTTCAAAGACAATAGTCCGGGGACCGCTCTGATTGACCGCTTCCTTGAGCGAGCCGGGGCCGCTTGCATTGAGCGTCGTGACCGTGATAATCCTTCCCCCGCGACCTGCAGGAGTGGTTGTTCCAAAGCCTTCGGCGCCGGGGAATACAGGGATTTCCAGCGCTTGCGCAATGCCGAACAGGGCAATCAGGAAAACCTGTGATATCAGTGCACACCGGATACTCTTCATATATTCTCCCCCTAATGACGAATGAATTTGCGGCTGTATTTTTTACCGTCCTTTGTTGTAAAACCGACCATATATAATCCGCGAGGTATGGTGCCGATCGGGAGAGAAATTTCTTTCTGGTTAAGACGGTTCCTTCGAAACATGCATTCTCCCATTGCTGAGTAAACTGCACAAGCAGAAATTTCTTCGCTGAAAGAAAGGAAAAGGTCCGGTCCTTTGATTTGCCGACCGGGAACAGCAAGGCCGGGTTTGCGGAACGGATTTTCAGTGTCCAGCGCAAGCAACCGCCCGCTGCCTTCCACTTCGGCCGCCATCTGGTGGAGGACCTCCTCCAGGTTGGTGTATCCGTCGCCGTCATCATCGGCGTTGTAGTTTTGCGGCGCCTCAAACGGCCGGGTCGTTCCGGTGATCGGCGGCATGCCGTCATCGGGAAGCTGGTCCAGGCTGTCGATAATCATGCCCCACCGGTTGATTACCTCTTTTATCATGCGCTTATCGGTCGAATCGCCGTCAACAGGCCGGAAACCCGCATTGTTCAACACATATTCATAGACTTCGCTCGACGGCATCACGGTCATTGGCTCGGACCAGGCGGCCTCCTGCGGCGTATTTGCGATATGTTCCGGTGGAACAGTCGATATGCTGTCAAACCGCGGGGGATACCATTCCGGATGGGATTGATAAAGAAAATTGGTGTCCCCGACATTCTTGGTGGCGTAGATCTTTGTTCCACTTGACTGCAGCGCACCTTCAAAGCCGATAAAATGGTCCTTGATAAGGCGGGTTTTCTTCCCCGATTTCAGTACATTGCCGACAAGACTCGATTTTACCGGACCCGACCCGCAGAACGAGCTTTCGGTTATCACAATGGCAATTGCGCCCGGATTATATACCAAATTGTTTACAATCTGCGATGATGTTTTTCCTTTGATTGCCGGATTACGGTCCCAGTTGTCGGTGAACAGGCAATTTTTAACGGTGATATTTTCGGATCCGTCTCCTATAAGAAAACCCTTCGAGTGGCATTGCTCCTTGTGAATATGCGCACACTGGAGTGCTTCGCCGAATATGCAGTTGCTGAACGTGGCGTCATGCGTCACACCGTCACAGTTGATTGTCCAGACTATGACAATCTTATCAGTAGCCCAAGAGCAGGAGCAATGGTCGATTACAATATTTGCTGCGTGAGAATTGGAGCTCCCGAGCAGGAGAAAACTGTCGCCCGAACTGCCCTGTCCCGGATGGTCACCGATACGAATGGCAAGATGCTGAATCAGGATGTCGTGCGTCCGGAGCGAGAACCCTGAACCGAGAATAGTGATTCCCGGAGGCGGCGCGGTCTGCCCGGCAATGGTGCAATACGGATTCGAAATGCTCAGATACCGGCTGCCTTTTGAGCGAAGGTCGATCACACCGCTGACTTCGAATACAATGGTGCGTTTTCCTGATGCCGAGACGGCCTCTTTCAATGAGCCGGGACCGTCTGCTGCTAGCGTCGTGACTTTGATTAATTCACCACCACGACCTGCAGGAGTAGTTGTGCCGAACCCCTCGGCGCCGGGGAATACCGGGATATCCTGAGCCGATACAGTGACTATAAATCCGGCCAGAATCAGAGAAACAGCGATGTGCAGTGTGCTGTGTTCCATTTGAACTCCTTTGACAAAATTTCGTGCATACATCAGACGGTTCCCCTTTTACCGGTATCACTAACTCGAAACATTGTTCACAGTGCCTGTGCATTGTCAAGATATAGTATACTGAGGATCTGGAAACTTTGCCTCGCCGATGTGGGGGTTTAATAAACGGCTAGTTATGCGCTATTATGCTTTGGGACAGCTTTTTTTATTTTATTTCAAGCTCAGTGCTGTCCAGAATAGTTTCAGATGTTGCTATGCCGGCCTCCGCTGTAAATTTGTTATGATGCCGGCATTGGAAAAGCAATAAAGAAACTCTGTCCCTGGCGTACGGACGATTTGGTAATCCTGTATGTATTTTTTACATTCATGATTACTCTCAATGCCATAGAAAAGCAATACGGCTCGAAAATCCTGTTTGACGGTATTACTGCGGCGTTCAACCCGGCTCATCGGACCGGCTTGATCGGCCCGAACGGCGCGGGAAAAACCGTGCTGATGAGGGTCCTGGCAGGCAAAGAAAATGTCGATCGCGGCTCGGTAACCGTTCCTTCGGACCTGCGGCTTGCTTACCTTCCTCAGGAGATGGTGTTTGATGAAACCGTTTCGGTTCTCCAGCATGCACTTCGCCCGTTCGAAACACTTCTGGAATACGAAAAGGAAATCGGCCGGCTTGATTTCTCGCACGATTCTCCGGAGTATCAAAAGAACCTCCGGAGACTCGATGAACTTCAGGCGCAGATAGCCGTGCAGGATATCCATCGCTGCGGGCCCCGCGCCAAATCAATTCTCAGTGGCCTGGGAGTGCCGCAGGAGTCGTGGAACGGGCCACTCACAACCCTTTCTGGCGGATTCAGAATGCGGGTCCAGCTCACGCAGCTTCTTCTTGTGGATCCGGATTTTCTCATGCTCGATGAGCCCACGAATCATCTTGACATGGATTCACTTATCTGGCTCGAAAAATTTCTGGGAAAGTTTTCGGGCGGCATGCTGATTATCAGCCACGACAGGGATTTTCTCAACCGGACCACAACGCATACGGCCGAGTTGTGTGCAGGAAAGCTTGTTTCAGCAAAAGGCAATGTGCGACAGTTTTATGAGTGGAAAGAGCAGGCTGAATGTACTGAAACGCGTCGGATAAAAAATGTCAAGGACAAAATCACGCAGACAGAATCATTTATTAAGCGGTTCAAAGCGAAAAACACCAAGGCCTCGCAGGCGCGCTCGAAAATGAAACAATTGGAGCGTCTCAAAGAGCAGCTCCCCGCGGGAACGCCGGGTAGAACAAGTGAAGCCCGGATATGCATCCCGCCGGCATCACGGGCAGGCAGTGTCCCGGTCAAGCTTGAACGCGCGGTGATCGGGTATGAAAACACTACTGTTTTTTCAAATGCAAATATAACAATTACACGGGGTGATAAAATTGCGATAATCGGCCCGAACGGCGCGGGAAAATCAACACTGCTCAAGACAATTGCCGGTGAACTGAAGCTTACAAAGGGAAAACTGACATATGGGCACAACACCCAACCCCGCTACTATTCCCAGCACCGGAGCGACCAGTTGAACCCGTCAAAAACCCTCTATGAGACGATCGCTGAGTGTGCCGGCACAACCGACAGGAATTCCGTGCTGTCGGTCCTTGGTGCTTTTATGTTCAGTGAAGAAGAATCGGGAAAAACAGTAGGTGTGCTTTCGGGGGGAGAAAAATCGCGGGTTTCGCTTGCCTCGATTCTGGCTGATCCGGGTAATATGCTGCTGCTCGATGAGCCGACCAACCATCTGGATATCCGGGCGGTCGAAGCGCTGGGGAAAGCCTTGAAGAAATACAATGGAACCCTGTGTATCGTCTCCCATGATGAATACTTTCTTTCGCTGGTTGCCAACCGTATTATTGAAGTACGACCGGGAGTGCTTCGCGACTTCCCCGGTTCTCTTGAAGAATATCGCACCAGTATTGAGCTGGGATTCATGCAGAGCCTGGATGATTGTACTGACTGCAGAGAAAATGAAAGGAAAAAACCGGACAGCACCAAAGAAGAGCGGATCCGTAAAAGAAAAGATCAAAAGCAGCAGGAACGAAAAGTCGCAAAGCTCGAAAACAGCATTGTTGATATCGAACGGGAAATCGACGCCGCAAAGTCAGTCCTCCACGATCCCGGCAATGCAACAGATTACAACAAGCTTTCCGATGCCGACAGGACACTAAGGAAGTTGCAGGAAACGCACGACAGGTTGCTTCATGAGTGGGAGCGGGAGAGCAAAGTGCTGGAAACTGAATTCGGTTTTCAATAGCTATGGTATTCCCGACAGCAAATGAAGCCACAAAAGTCAATCGGTAATTGAAAAATCCATACCATGGGCATGAAGTGACTCTTGAGAGCGCGTGGGTCATACGCGCGTTGGACAGACGCTATAAACAGGTTTTTTTTCGAATAGAATGCTAAAACGGGATGTAGTAACCCACCCAGGCAAAAAGCGCTTTAAACAGCTTTTTTGCTTCGGGATTCTCAATCGTGGTCGACCAGACATATTTTCCGATACCCACCTGTCCCAGCGCGTAAATACCGATCGCAAGCTGCCCGACAGCAATATAGCCGACCGCCAGTTGACCTATGGCAAGATACAGGCCGGCGGCAAGCTGGCCCAGGGCATACAATCCCGCCGCGGCCTGACCGAGTCCGAAAATCACGCCGAAGCATGCCTGTCCCACTGCGATAATGCCGGCCGATGCCTGCCCGATTGCAAGGCCGCCAACTGCAATCCGTCCCACGGCAAGAAGCCCTTTTGCGATAATCCGGTGACCGGTTTCAGGGCATATCCCCTTTGTATAGTGAATGACCGGCCACCCCATGAATGTTGCATGAGATTTGTATTCGCAGAAATGGTGCCCGGACGGATACAGATACCGCCGCCAGGTACCGCGGGAAGTCTTTTCGATTGTATAATCGATTTCCGAATTGAGGATATTCACTGCTGGTGTCGCCTGTTCACTTCTTTTTGTTTATGCTGTCATTATACACACCGGTTGCCCGGAATGTCAAAAAAATGGCAACTGCCTGCGTTTTTTCGTTTGTGTAGTGCACTAGTTACGAATGTTCAGGCTTTATCATTCGTTGCTGCTTTGGCTGGATTCTGTACAATGAATGTAAAGAAAAAGGTATTATTTGATACAAATTTAATCAAAAAAAAGGGTTGGATTTATTACAATTCAGATGTTTATTATTAGTGAAATCCGGCTCAGAGGGGAAACTGAGATCAATGCATCTTTTCATGGACGCCGCAAAAAATTCATCCATTGCAATATGGCTGTCATCAGCACGCTATTCGAAAAAAAAATACATTTGCACAGCGGCAAAACATTCACGCTCCTGAATATCCCCTATTTTCAGACTGGAAAATTGTATCACTACCTTTCAGGTTAGCTGAAAATAATGTCCCGGTAACCGGGTGCATCCGGGCACAAATCAAGCACCTTCTCAATCAATTCATGAATCATCTGATTCAGTATTTAATCGATATAATTACTAAATCGATTAAAACGCGCGTAATAAATTAAACAACAATTTGATATTAAATGAATTATGGTGTATAATTACAATAGGGGAATATTAAATATTATTGCTAATAAATCGCTTAAATAATGCCGATATAATAAACGTAGTTCCTGAGGAGGCATTAATGGATAATTCGGCATATTTTTTTGATCTTGCGCACGGTGATGAAGAGAAACGGGATTTTTTCTTCCTGGATAATGTGCTCAAGGCGCGAATCGATTTGAATCTGGAAACCGGCTGCAACGGGGAAAACGATGAAGCTACCAATGTGTATCTTGCCGGCCTTCTGGAATCTTTAACACAGTCCGGCGGAGTATTGGCTGTAAAACCGTACATCTCGCCGTACGATGCCGATGTCCGCGCATATCTGGAAAAATTTCCGGGAACACGAAACGAATTTGTGGTGTACAAAGATAATGCTGATTTTGGTTTGATGTCGGTGAGTGTTTTCACGGGGTATGAGCATGAAGGTTCTTACTACAACAAAGTTCTTGCCGACAGAGATGAGTCCGGAAGAATTGCAATTTATTATGAGCTTGCAGCCGGCGCTCTTGCACATTTGCAGAATTCCCGCGTTATGCTCGTGGATACCTTTTATTATATGGCTGAGCATATTGATCAGGTTGTTCAGATCACTCGAAAGGTTG
>WJKA01000582.1 GCA_014729375.1 Chitinivibrionales bacterium | reverse complement strand
CCCGAAGCGTTGTCAACAACCGTGTTACATCAATAACCCGGAACCTCCCCGCCTACGGCATTATTGCCCTGGTTGCCGGTGGTCTGCTGCTGATAGTCGTTCTGGTGCTGATTTTTCTTCTCGGAAGAATCATTGTGGCACGCCTCAAAAAAAATTCCGCGGTTGAAGTACCTGCAGGGAAAAGTTGCCTGATTATCGCCCGGAAACCAAAAAAAATTGAATATTCGTTTTCCGGCAAAAATGCATCGCTGGAATCCTGTTTTAATGAAATAGGTTTTGAAGTAACTATTGCGCACGAGCTCAATGTTGCACGCAATATTCTCTGGCACTATCTCCCCGATGTCATCTGTGTGGACTGGCAACTGGAACCGCAAATCCACAACAAAGTTGAAAGCCTCCTTTCGGGGAAAACATCGATGGCAAACCTGTTTGTTATATTTTATAATGTTCCCGATCCGGCAACCACACAAAAAAGCACTGCCATCCCCAATGCATCGTACCTGGGCATTTCGTTCAAAGACCGTGATATTTTTAAATATGTTACTCCGCTGATACTCACCGGCAAAAAATCAAAAATTGTCCGCAAAAGCGTGGAAAGCCACGCTCTTGAAGGGGAATTTTCTTCGGGAAGCTTATCTGAAGTGTTTCAGTTTCTGGAAATCGGAAAAAAGACCGGTTGCATGTTTATTGACAAAGAAAATCCGTATGGTATGATATATTTTGAAAACGGGCAAATCATCTCCGCCTCAATTCCGAGCGGGAAAGGGAATGATGCTGTCTTTGATATCCTGAGCCTTGTTTCGGGAAAATTCCGGTTTCTCCTCGGAAAAACAGCCCCTGAAAAAAATGTCACCCTCGGCACGCTTGAACTGCTTATGGAATGGGCGCGGCGCAACGATGAAGCTTCTCGGGATTGACTACGGCAGAAAACGGATCGGCTGCGCAGTCACCGATGAAACCGGAAGGATCGTCAGGGGCCTTACGACCCTAAAACGCAAAAACAACATATCATTGCTCGATGAACTGCATACAATAATACAAAAAGAAAAACCGCACGCACTTGTATTCGGACTTCCATTGGGATATAATGAACAGGAGACGGAGATGTCCCGGGAAATCAGGAAGTTTGCCGATTCAGTCAAAATACAATCCGGGCTTCCAGTCCATTTAATTGACGAAAGCAATACCTCGCATGCGGCAACTATGATGCTACGGTCACAGAAAAAGAAATATCGGCGGGACAAGAAAAACATTGACCGCATTGCCGCATGCCTGATACTGGATGCCTTTATCAGGGAACAGGAATGCGGTTGCTGAAAACCTTTGCCTGCTATTTTATGCTTTTTGCTGTTTTTTCCGGCTCGACATGCCCGACAACGGATGATCCGCTTCCACCGCGCCTTTCCGCACCTTCATTTACAGCAATGGAAGTGTCTTCAGTTAAGCAGGGCGACCGATACCATCCGGCACTCTGCATGAGCTGGACACCTCCTCCGCAGGATTCAAATTCTGTCCGCTTTTATTACATCCTTCGAAATGCAGTAAACTTCAACGACACGCTTTACAGCATTGTGCGCCATTCAATACCACGGGAAATCACATCGTATTGCGACCGGATTGACCAATTCGGGTACCCTTCTGATGGCATAAAAGAAATTGGATACAGAATCTGTGCGCTTGACACCGCGGGCCAGACCGGCGACACCGCTGATGTGCGTTCATTTTTTCTTGCCGGGCCGCCGTTTCTGCAAACTCCACATGCCGACGACACGCTGAACAAGAACCTGTTTGAGTGGTCGATGCGGGGCATATTCGGTCAATACCGGACGTTTATGCTGTTCTGGGATTCTGACACCCTTCTGTGGAAAAGTGTTCCGGAATCGACCTATGGCGGTGAAAAAAGCGATCTCTTTTCCGCAATGCTTCCCGATACCCTGATAGACTCCCTTCACCCGGGGACCTGTCACTGGGGCGCCAAAGTTGAAGCATTATCGCTTCCGTATCAGCAATCCATGGATATCCGGTCTTTGTATGTTCTGGAATAGATACATATTTTTTTTAACAGCCTGCGGACTCTGTGCTGGATTTGGTATGCCGCGGCACGCTGTAGCTGCTGCCTATTCTATCGAATCATTTGCTCCGGACCATATCGAAATCGGCTACAGTCATTTCCTGGCCGGTGCTCCCCCCGATTCACTTTTTGCTTTCGGGATACTGCTGCCTCCGGACCGTACCCCGGCTGTAACCGTGCATTCAAGGTATCCTGCCACCGGCGGTTCACCTGAAATTGTATCATCGAAGCAGGGATATTGCGGAACAGATTTTTATCACTGGATTGTGTTTTCCCCCTATGGTCCACAAAAAAATCATGCCGTTTATCCGGACACGATTCGCGGCATAATCGATATACGGTTTTCCTCCCCTGCATATGCCGCCGAACCAAAACCGCGTATCCGCAACAGTATTCTCCATGCCAGTCCCCTGCATGGTGCGGCGAAAAAGAAAGCAACAGTCTCACTCCCGGACATTCCATTCAGCAAAGGAATCCGGATTTCTGTTGACGAAGACGGTATATATGAAATTACCGGTGCACAGCTCCGCGCTGCGGGGGTGCCGCTTGACCGTGTTTCATCGCGCTATCTCCGCCTGTTCAAACGCGAAACCGAGGTCCCGATTTTTATCACGAATTCGCACCGCGATCGCCTCAAGCCCGAGGACAAAATCCTGTTTTACGGAAAGCGACTCCGTGGTACAAAATCATACTACACACAGTATTCCAATACCAATGCGTACTGGCTTACCTGGGAAAACAGCCGCGCGGGGTTGCGTATAGCCGAAGCTTCGGTCACCCCCCGCATTGACGAAACGGCATGGATGCCCGGCGATACCGGCGAACTGGCGGCAAAGGAGTTCCGCGACACGCTTCATCTCGAGGAAGACACCGATATCCGCTGGCTGGGCGACATCAATGCGCCCCTGGATATTGCACAGGACCCATCTGAGTCGGAATTTATCGATAACTGGTACTGGAGTGGTATCGGGGGGCGCGAGATTTCACAACTCACGGTCGATATCCCCTCTCCATCAACCAGGGGCCGGACGCGAATGCGCTTTTCCTTTATGGGAATTACCAGCATCGACGAAGACCCGCTGGACCACCGGATTACAATCCTGATAAACGGCGAGTCACCGAATGCGACAAAAAACACTGCGCGGTGGGACGGGCAGACTGCCTATATTCATGAAACCGGACTTTTTTCCACCCCGGCGCTCACCCACGGCGCTAACACCCTTACGTTTATCACCGAACCCCGCTCGTATGAGGACCGGGTTTCGCTGAACTGGATTGAGATCGAATATGACCGGACGTTTACTGCTCTTGACAACCACATTCTGTTTAAAAATAATCCGTCGGACATTCGCGAATTCAAGCAGTTTTCGGTTACCGGCTTTACGGTAAAGGAACTTGATCTCTGGGACATCGGCAATTCCCGCCTTCTCACCGGATTCAGCGTGCAGAAAGAATTTGTTGAAGGCAATACGTCGTATTCCCTTGTATTCCAGGACAGTCTTCCTGCCACGACCCGTTTTCTCGCCCAGGCCGGATCGCAGAGAAAACAACCGCTTTCTCTTGTCCTGGACACCATACGGCAGGACTGGAGTTTTCCCGGGGGCATCGATTATCTGATGATCACGACACGGAAGCTGCAATCATCGCTTGACCCGCTGGCATCGTTTCATACGATGCGCGGCTTGCGCGCTGAGATTGTCACGATCGAAGACATATACAATCGTTTTTCGTGGGGCATCAGAAATCCTGAAAGCATCCGTACCCTTATTGCATATCTTTTTTCGATTGCCGGCAACAATGCCCCGCGCTATTTGCTTCTGGGCGGCGACACCT
>WJKA01000581.1 GCA_014729375.1 Chitinivibrionales bacterium | reverse complement strand
GTCAACGACGTACCCCATATTGTTATTCTCAGCTTCTGGGCAACCTATTGCGAGCCGTGTCAGAAAGAAATTCCCGAATTGATGAAATTCGCGGAAAAACATAAGGACGACCCGATAAAAATTTTCTGTATCAGCCTCGATAAGGAAGGCGCTTCGAAAGTGGTGCCCTTTGTTAAAGAAAAAAAATACACGCTGCCTATGCTTCTTGACCCGTACAAGCGGACCTCGGAACGGTATGGTGTCAAAAAACTTCCCGCACTTTTCGTTATCGGTCCCGACGGTGCAGTCCGGTATTCATCGAGCGGCTATGACGACAAACAGTCGCTTGTTGATAAGTTGGACACAATCGTTTCTGGTATCAGGGAAGGAAAGGAAATTGATGTGGAGGCTGAAGACGCCGGTGCTGAATCGGTGCCGGTGGTAGAAAATACATCTGCCGGCGAATCCATTACCCCGCGGAAAAAATGGAACGCTGTCGCTCGAAAAGAGTGTGGTGAGAATCCTGAGGCAATTGCCGGAGAACTTGGAGTAAGTGTTGATGAGCTTAAAGCGTGGTATCAAGAATTGAAAGAAGCTGCTATGGCGACATGGAGCGATAAAGAAGAACAGTGAGTTGTGCAGCGCTCAACGCGCTTTGGTCAACTCGCAGGGTCCTGCCTGTTTCATTTCCGCTCTCCCCCCAAGCGATTTGCTAACCCACTTTTTTGCCGAAACGAAGAAGCGCTTGCCGATATACTGCGATGAATATGCGGCTTCATCGAGAAACGCCAGTCAGATGTGGGCGAAAAAAAAATTGGTCGCAGCGGATTCTGAAAGGATGCTCCGTAATGATTGTAACAAAAAATTAATCCGGCATCTCATTATTTCTTTGCTATTTTGTTACTATCACTCGAAACAACGCATAATTTGAGGTAAAATTTACTTTGTATTATGCGATAAATATATATGACCGGTAAAAAAAATGTTTACTCAATTGAACAGCCGTTCCCCGAGTGCCCGTGCTATCGGACGATTATCCATCAGGTAAATGAGGCTCTCGAACAGAATATTCTATATTCTGCACATTTCGTTATCGGTCCCGACGGTGTGGTCCGGTATTCATCAGGGGCTATGAGGACAAACAGTTACTATTTTGACAAATAGGTCACAATTGTCTCTGGTATCAGGGAAGGCAAGGAGGTTGATGTGGAGGATGGAGGCGTTGGTGCTGAATCGGTGCCTGTGGTTGAAAACACATCTGTGGGCAAATCCATTACCTTACCGAAAAAACAGAACGCTGTGGCTCGAAAAGAGTGTGGTGAGAATCCTGAGGCAATGGCCGGAGGATCTGAAGAACATTTGGATGACCTTGATGCATGGTATCAGGAATTGAAAGAAGCTACTCTGTCGAAATGGAACGATAAAGAAGAACATTATCATGCGCGGTTACTGAAAAAGCGGCGATCGCGGTATTTCCTGGCTGCCCGGCATGTCTTCCGGAGTTTTTTCATCCTCATCGCTGTTTACTCGTTTCCGTAATTCGTTGGATGCTTCAAAAATCGGTTTGAATCCCGCGTCAACATGAATTTGTTCTCCGGTGCGGGGATTGCGCGCAATGCGGGCATTTTTCTTTTTGATTTTGAAACGGCCGAAGCCGCGGATTTCAATATTCATTCCGCTCTGCAGTGTCCGTGATACGGCTTCAAGAAAGCTTTCAACAACAATCTTGGTGTCTACCTGCGTGAGACCGGTCTTTTCGGATATCTTTTCGACCAGATCTCTTTTTGTAATATTTCCCATTATTATCCTACTCCGTGATAATAAAACGAGTTAAGGTAATCTTTGTTCCGGCAAATTGACAAAAATAAAAAAGTATACTGCTGTGCTAATTCTTTGCATTCAATGATTAGAATACATTGATTTAGCTGAAAAAATCAAGTGTTTTTTTTAACTTCCTATAAAAAAAGAGGTTACGATAATTGACATGTTGACTTTATCTACAACATATAGTGGCGCGCCATTGCTCAACCACTAGAAAGAAGTTTGATTTTCTGCTGCGCGATATGATTAAGGGCATCTACCTGTACAATTGACTGATATGCCGACAAGGCTTTATCATTCATGCCGAGTCGTTCATAGGCCACGGCGAGTTGCAGAAGAAATCGCACGTTTGACGGTTCTTTTTTGCAGGCTTTCTGGAGATAGCGTGCGGCTTCTTTATTTTGCTGGTTTTCCAGGCAGATCAGTCCTGTTTTAAAATTTGCTTCGGCGTGTCCGGGCACAATTTCGAGTGCGCGTTTGAATTCTCTGGCTGCGCGGTTCGGGTCATTATAGAATGTATAGTATAATTCCCCAAGGTTGTAATGGGTATTGAAATCGTAGGGGTTCAGTGTCAGGGCTGTTTCATACGATTTTTTTGCGGCCTCGGGCTCTTCGAGGTAGTAGTATGCCATACCGAGCCGGGAGTGGGTTTTTACATGAAGGGGGTCTATTCTGAGAATTGCACGTAGCGAATCCCGGGAGCGGAGAAACTGATTCAGGTTCATGAAATACCTGGCCTGCTGGTACCGTGCATCAACATATAACGGGTCGATCCGGATAGCTTTCACGAAGAGGCTTTCGGCTCTGGGTGATGGTGTATGCAGGGAGGCTTCCACCTGGCCGAGGTAGCAGGCAGCTTCGGCGCATTCAGGATAGCGGTCGGCGGCCTGGTGAAGCCGTTTCATGCTTTCCTGAATTTTATCGCGGTAAAAAAGGACCAGGCCGTACCGGGCGGCGATTTTCGGCTGCAGGCTGTCTGAAACGTCTTCATCGAGCAAGTCATCGAACAGCGCTTCCGCATCGGAATATTTTCCGGATTCAAGGCACGCAGTTGCAAGCGTAAACTTGATACGGCGGGCCTGTTTTTTTACCGGAAGTATTCTCAGAAGATGCTTAATCGCCTCATGCGGCCGGTTTGTTTTCAGATATTTTTCTGCAACCAGCTCGTGGGCCCTGATATCGATATCCATAAGATCATCGCCGCGCTCCGAATACAGAGACATAAGCTCCTGTGTTTCAGGACTTCCGATTGATGGTGATTCGGGGGATTGTACAGCCATGTACTGAATGAGCCGGGCAGCAGCTACAAAAAGAATGCATCCGGAAAAAGAAAAGATC
>WJKA01000580.1 GCA_014729375.1 Chitinivibrionales bacterium | reverse complement strand
CCCGGGCAGATTGAATTGACCCGGATTTTATGGTCGATTAATTCGAGCGCAAAGGACTGGGTAAGGCCGATCCCGCCGAATTTGCTGCCGGCATAGGCAAAATTTTTAGTACTGCCGACAAGACCGGATTTTGAGCTGATCTGGATAATATCCATGAAATGGCCGGAATTTCGACGGTGCTGAAGTTTCATTACCGGAGCAGCAGCTTTAACCCCGATAAAATATGCTTTGTAATTGACTGCGGTAACAAGATCAAAAGCACGACCATCCATCTCATCGATTGCACCGGCTTTCAGGACACCGGCATTGGAAACCAGCATGTCGAGCCCGCCGTAATTTGTTGCAGCAAATCCGACAAACTCTTCAAATGATTGCAAATCAGTGACATCCAGGTGGCGGAATGAAGCTGTTCCTGTGCCGAAACGGTCATTGATTTCATTAACCGCGGCTGCTCCGGTGTCGTCTTTGATGTCTCCGATGCAAATAAAGGCGCCTTCACGCGCAAGCTCTTCGGCAATTCCCCTCCCAAACCCCTGGGCCCCGCCCGTTATCGCTGCAATACAGCCCGCAAGCCTTCCTTCCTGCAATTTCCGGCTCTCCGGCATGCTATACGGTATTCCGCGCACTATGCTGTCAACCATCGATGCGGCTTCAGCCAGTGTGGCTCCCACGGCAAAGATGCCTTTTTTTTCAGAGATTACGATGCCCGGCGGGGAAAAACCTTTCTTTTTGATTTCAGCATCTATTTGATCGTCCGAAAGAGATGCGCTGAGAAATATATGTGAAGGGATATTCATAGTGCCGGCGGTTTGCCGCGCATTACTTTCGGTGCCGGCACAAAAGAGAGATTTATCCGAGCCGTCAAATAAAACAACAGGTGCTTTGCCTGTCTCCCCGATGCAGGACATCCGGACCGTGATTGCAGTTTCGATTATTTGCTTTTCCATGCGATGTATTTCCTTTTTCAAGCTTTGGCTTAAATTGATGATCTCTGAGTTTTTACCTGCCGATAAACTCATTGATCGCGTGTTCGCCGATTTCGGCAAATGATTTCATCTCTTTTTCGGAAACAAGCCGCTTGCCTTTACCGTCGACAAATCCGGGATATCCCTTTTTATGCTGTTCCTGGTGGGCGGCAAGGATACAGGCCCCGGTGTAACCGATCTGCATGAGCTTGTTGTCAAGCGGGACGCGGTTGCGCGCCGCGGGCGCCAGCGGCACCATTTCTGGTGTATTATGCTCGGTGCCGAACGTAACGATAAATCCTTCTTTGTGAAAATGCTTGACCACGCTTTTCAGGTGCTCAAACGAATTACGCGCAGGGATAAACTCCACCGCGTGAACGCGCAGATTGCGGAGATGCTCGATCAGGAGCGGAACATCCTGCTCGTACTCGGTCAATCCGATACTGTCATCGGTTAGCACCGGATAGCAGGGGATGCCCCCTCCGTCGAGGATCATCCGGCGGATATCGCGAAGCGGAAGAAATGCTTCCCTTTTTTCTTCTACGAATGCAGGCTTCCCGGCTTTCAGCAGCCTGCTTCTGATCTCATTCTGCATTGCGGTGGAATTCCCGGGATTTCCGGAAAATGAATTGTCTCTGAAAAGAACCCGGTACTGTTCAAGCAGTTGTGAAGGGTCGTTCCATTTCCGTGCAAATGCGTGGTACAGTGCCTTGGCGACATGTCGTTCTCTGACTGTGTTCCTGGCATATTCAGTTCGAATTGTGCTATAGTCAAGCGAACAGGGAATGTTCACTTCTTTAAGGTATTCATTGGTTTTTTCGATAACCCTCCAGATATGGTCCTGAGTTGCTTTCCACAGGGCCGACAGAAGGTTTTTTGAGTCTTTTGAAAATGATGAAGGATTATTGAGTGCTTTTCCGCAGAAATAGACGGTGCCGGGGTTTTTTGGATCGTTCCAGCGGAGTCCCCGTTCCTTGTCTTCAGGAGAAAACGCGATGAATTCTATGTTATACAGGGGATAGACCCGTTTCTCTTCACACTGGCGGGAGAATTCCTGGTGCCCTTCTATGGTGTTGAAATCGCTGATGCCGAGAATTCGCACCTGCTCGTTCCGGGCGCGTGAAACAGCCTGTTCTATCGAATCGAAGCAGGAAAACGAGTATGGCGTGTGGATGTGGGAGTTGGATACATGGGTCCGGCTCATGTCAGGCACCTTTCTCCTCGATATTCTTGGCATGGTTCAGCACATAATTTTCCGCTTCAGTTGACCAGAGGCCTTTACTTTTTGCAGTAATGGCAGCAAGCCCTGTAAAAAATGGATCATCCTTACCCATGGTTTCGAGATCGTCAATAGCAAAAAGAGGCATTGATTTTTGTGTGTAAATAAGCTTTTTTCCGCCTGGTATGGCCGGAAGTTCCAGGATTGTCTGCGCCGCGCTGTCGATTCCGCCGATATGGGTAACCATCACCGCCGGGTTGATAACGTTTTTTGCCATCAGGTCCAGGGCTTCTTTCATGTCGTCGGTATTGCCGCCCGAGGTGCCCACCAGATGGTGGCCGCTGTAATGCACGTTGTAGAAATTTATCGATGCTTTAAAATCGCTGCGTGTGGGACCGGCAAAAAAGTTGAGACAGCCGTTAAAACCGAGAATACCACTTGCCTGTTCGACAAGCGGCGCAACAGGGGCAAGCACAAAAACATCGTCATATCCATTGTTGTCATTGACCGCCCGGAGGTCTTCCACCGGATTTCCTGAGCGGGTGTTGACATAGCGAAGATCGACGCCCAGCTTTTTTGCATGCGAAGGCGCAAATATTTCTGCTGCGCGGTCAAGGCGCGCCTGGTCGATATCGGTAATAACCAGCAGCCGCGGCTGCGCGGGGCCGTGAAGTGCATAATCGATTGCACCAAGACCCATCGGGCCGGCGCCTGCAATAATCGCCATGCTCCCGTTTTTGCAAATTCCCATCCGGTGAACGTACTCACCCTGGTTGAAATGGTACTGCGCATGAAACGCACCGATAATACATGATGCCGGCTCGGAAAGGGAGGCCTTGAAAAAACCCTCACCCTCATAGGGGAGCAGGCAATTCATTTCAAGTACTTCACGGGGGATTATAATTTTTGTCGCCTGTCCGCCGGTATAGTGGAACGAATATCCGGGCGCGTCAAGCAGGCGGCCGGGATAATTAAGCGCAGGCTGAATACTGTATTTCGAACCTTCACGGTATTTCCCCCTGTATTTTGCACCGACCTCCAGAATCGTCCCGCAAAATTCATGGCCGACTATTACCGGATTGTCGGCAATGTCTGACGGCACCCGTTTGTGGTCCGGGCCCTGTTCTGCCGCCTTGTGGGATGACATACAGATACTATTTGACGTAATATCTGCAAGGATTTCATTGTCGGCCGGCGCAGGCAAATCAAAGTTCTCAAGCCGAAGGTCGTTTTTTCCGTAGAGTCGAAGAGCAAGAGTTTTCATAATTTCTCAATTACGTGTTATGATAAGCTGAACCGATGATTCCCGGCATTTGTCTTCCCAGGATGCGGGAGGACGGTCATCGGTAATCAGTATATCTATTTTGTCAATATCAATTATTTTGTACAGAAGGTCGGGCTGTTCAAATTTGGAATGGTCGGCAAGGATTATCGTTTCCCGCGCTGCTGAAAGAATCGCCTTGGCGATCATCGCACTCTCATGGTCAACCGCGGACAGGCCGAATCCGATATCAAGACCATCACCGCCCTGAAACGCCTTGTAACCCCGCAATTGCTCAATGCCCATTTGCGCGACTGTGCCGACCGTGTCAAGTCGGTCCGGGCGGAGCGTTCCGCCAAGCTGGATAATATTGTGATGCCCGATATATTCGAGACACTGAAGCAGGCGGACTGAATTACTGATGATAGTAAGATTTTGTTTTTCCTTGAGATACGGTATCATTTCCCAGCTTGTCGTTCCGGGATCAATATACAGAATATCGTTGTCGTGAACCAGGGAAGCGGCACACTTGCCGATAATCTTTTTCGCTTCAATGTTATGCGTACTCCGGTTGGAAATCGAAAAGTTTATTCGTGAGGGCTCCTGCTCGATTCGAACTGCGCCGCCGTATACCTGCTTGAGCAATCCAGCCGCGTTCAATTCATTCAGGTCCCGCCGGATTGTCGTCTCGGAAATTTGAAGCTCATCGGCGAGTTCCTTGACAAGGATCGATCCCTCGGCATCAAGTTTGTCCAGAATCGTCTTTTTCCGCATCTCGAATCCGTGTCCCATAATCAAAAAAATATATATTTTCAGCGATGCGTTTGGAAAATACGTCAAGTCAGCCGGCATGAATTGTACACTGCCTGAATCGGCACTGAGACCGATTTCATCCCGATTTTGCTTCTCTCCTCCGGGCACGGTAGTGGAAATGCAGCATATCAGAAGAACATTCACCGGGCAGCGATAGAAACCGGACTCCGGGGGGGGGCGGGGATTGGCTGAGGGAAATTATTCCGGCTTGGTGCGCTCTGCAAAAAGAAGGTTGTGATCCTGGAACCAATGTGCTTTCTCGGATGTTTCATGCTTTGTTGCCGGCTGTCTGTGGTGCATAATCTTGAGGGTTACTGCATTATTGTGGTTATATTGCGGACACAGAGCGTAAAAAAAATCATAAAAATGCGGAACCGAGCGGAAAAATGCACTTTTTCTTGCTTTTGCCTGGGTGCAGAAAGTATAATATGATATTACAATTATTAGTACTACAGTACACTAGAAGTCTCGCCACAGCTAATCAAAGAGGAGAATGCCGGATGGCTACACCCATTGCAATGCCCCGACAGGGGCAGTCGGTTGAAACATGTATAATTCTGGAGTGGCATAAGCACAAAGGCGATGAAGTCAAAGAGGGTGATATCTTATTTACCTATGAAACAGACAAAGCTTCATTTGAATTTGAGTCGCCGGTATCGGGAACATTGCTGGAAACCTTTTTTGAGCCTGACCAGGATATCCCGGTTCTTACCACTGTTGCGGCAATCGGCTCGCCTGGAGAGGATGTGGGTTCATTGCGGCCGTCTGATACGGGGAGCGGTGGGGCAGGAGCGCGGGAGTCTGAATCTGCGGCCCTGGAGCAGAAGAAGGAGCCTTCCGGTGACGCGCAGCCCGGGGGTGCAGCCCCGGCGCCACAGCCCGTCGGGGCGTCTGATGGTCTATTAAAAGCATCACCGCGCGCCAAAATACGCGCGCAGGAAAAAGGCGTTGACCTCTCGCTGGTCGCAGGCACCGGTCCTGCAGGAAGGGTAATCGAGAGCGATATCGACACATATCTCAGCGAGCACCCGAAATTGACAAAGGCGGCAGCGGCGGCAGGGGCCGGCGGCGCCGTGCCTTCGGCCGGAACCGGATTCGGCGGACGAATCACCGCGTCGGATCTGTCTGGAGCACCGCAGACCACAGAGCACGTTGAAACCCGGGACGAAGTTGTCGAAGTAAAAATAAGCAATATGCGCAGGATAATCGGTTCCCGGATGATGGAATCGCTCCAGCAGTCTGCCCAGCTTACCATGAACGCTTCCGCGGATGCGCGGGCGATTCTGGCCTACCGGAAAAAAATCAAGGCAAAACGTGAGGAGCTGGGTATCGCGGATATCAATATTACCGATATGATATCGTTTGCCGTCGCCCGTACACTGGTGCAGTTCCCCGCTCTCAATTGCCACTTTGAAAATAATCGGCTGCTTCAGCATAAAAATGTGCATCTGGCAATGGCCGTGGACACGCCTCGCGGACTGGTGGTGCCGGTTATCCGTTTTGCAAACCGACTGTCGCTCAGTGACCTGGCCGTTTCGATAAAAGACTTGGCCGGTAAAGCGCGGGAAGGGGCGGTCAATCCCGACCTGCTGAGCGGCGGAACAATAACAATTACCAATCTCGGATCATTCGGGATCGAATCGTTTACCCCGATCCTGAACCGTCCGCAGGTAGCGATTGTCGGCGTGAATACGATTACACCGAAGCCTGCGATGGGCGACCAGGGTGAATATATCCTGGCGCCACATATCGGCTTTTCTTTGACAATAGATCATCAGGTAGTTGACGGTGCTCCTGCGGCACGATTTCTGAAAACCCTCTGCAGGGCAATCGAAAACATTGAGTTGACCCTGGCGGCCGCGTAGCCGGACCGGGAGCGGAAGAAGAAAGGAATGCAAATGTACGATCTTGTGATACTCGGCGGCGGACCGGCGGGCTACCTGGCGGCCGAACGCGCGGGCGAAGCCGGACTGAATACCGCGCTTATCGAAAAAGGGCACCTCGGCGGCGTTTGCCTCAATGAAGGCTGCGTGCCGTCAAAAACAATCCTTTACAGCTCCAAGCTTTATTCGCAGGCCCGGCACTCCGAAGCATTCGGGGTAAGTGTTCGGGACGCTTCGTTTGATTTGCAGAAAGTCATGGCCAGAAAAGAAAAAGTGGTTGGCATGCTGCGGAAAGGTATCGCCTCAACACTGAAAAAAAAGAAAGTGACCGTTGTCGGCGCCGAGGGGGTCATTCTTCCACGGACTGACAATACATTCAGGATACAGGCCGGCACTGAAGTTGTGGAAGGGAAGAAACTTCTGATCTGCACCGGTTCCGAAGCTATCCGCATACCGATTCCCGGCGCGGACCGTCCTGACGTGTATACAAACAGGGAAATCCTGTCGGTCGATCATATTCCGGAAAGATTTGTTGTTATCGGCGGCGGTGTTATCGGCCTTGAAATCGCCAACTTTTTTGCCGAGGTCGGAAGCCGGGTGACTGTTATTGAATTGCTCCCCGCAATCGGCGGGCCGGTAGATATTGAAATCGCTTCCGCACTCCGGAAGGAAATGGAAAAAAAAGAAATTGAATTCAAACTCGACTCAAAAGTCGTTGAAATAGGAGAAAAATCGGTTGTTTACGAAGCTGAGGGAAAGCGGGAAACTGCTGCTGCAGATATTGTATTGATGAGTGTGGGGCGGCGGCCGGTGACGCGCAGACTGGGATTCGAAAACCTCAATTTGTTTATTGACAGAGGCGCCATACGGGTTGATGAGCGCGGAAGGACTAATGTGCCCGGCGTATGGGCTGCAGGTGATGTTAACGGTATGAGCATGCTTGCTCATACCGCGTATCGTGAAGGCGAGGTGTGTATTAACGATATTCTCGGAAAAAAAGACCGGATGCGCTATGATGCGGTCCCCGGCGTTATTTATACACATCCCGAAGTGGCGACTATCGGGTATACGCAGCAGGATGCCGCGGAGAAAGGAATCCCGGTTACAACCGCAAAGCTCCCCATGTCATACAGCGGAAGGTATCTTGCCGAAAATGAGGGAGGACGGGGATTTTGCAAAGTTGTCGTGAACAGCGAAACCCGCGCGCTGATCGGTGTCCACATGATCGGCTCGATATGCTCGGAAATGATCTACGGCACTGCACCGATGATCGAAAACGAACTGCGGGTCGAGGATGTCGCCGAGCTGGTATTCCCGCATCCAACGGTCAGCGAGATAATCAAGGATACGATACGGCAGGTCAAATAAGTCGGTATCCACAATGAATAACATAAATGTGACTACTCAGGTGGCCATGGCGGGCAGCAGGGCTTTTGCCGGAATGACTCCTGAAATAATCCAGAACACCTGAGCAGGCACAATAAACATGAAAATCGGTTTTTATGAGATTTCCTTTGTTTGCGTGGTTATTCTTTCAATGTTCAACGTATACTCATTAACTTTTTTACAGTGGAGAAAGACGAATGCCTAAAAAGCAGATAATTGATCCAAAAGTAGTCCGTCGAAGCGGAAAGATAGTGCTTGATCCGATTCCGGTTAATCAGTACAAGACCCCATTTACCGATGAGATGAAACGGTATTCCGGGGAAGATCTGCGCCGCATCTACCGGGACATGTGCATTATCCGCGAATTCGAGAGCATGCTGAATACGATCAAAACAACAGGCGAGTATGCCGGCATCAAATACACGCATCCGGGGCCGGCTCATTTGTCAATTGGGCAGGAAGCCGCATCTGTGGGCATGGCGTATACGCTTGATGTTGATGATTATATTTTCGGTTCTCATCGAAGCCACGGTGAGATACTGGCAAAAGGCCTGAGTGCGATTCACCGGCTGGATGAAAAAGAGCTTATGAACATTATGGAAACGTATTTTGGCGGTTCGATTCTGAGAGTGGTAGAACAGGACAAGGAAGGTGATGCAAAAAATCTGGCCGTTGATTTTCTCATTTACGGAGCGCTGGCCGAAATTTTTGCCAGGGAAACAGGATTTAACAAAGGTCTCGGCGGTTCAATGCATGCCTTTTTCCCCGCATTCGGTGTTTACCCAAATAACGCTATTGTTGGCGGATCGGCAGATATCTCCGTTGGTGCGGCACTGTTTAAAAAGTGCAATCGCAAACCCGGCATTGTTGTGTGCAATATCGGTGATGCCTCACTGGGGTGCGGTCCGGTGTGGGAGGCATTGTGCCTGGCAACCATGGACCAGTACAGTGAATTGTGGGAAGGTGATTACAAAGGCGGATTGCCGCTGATTTTCAATATCATGAACAATCATTACGGCATGGGCGGACAGCCAGACGGCGAGACGATGGGCTTTGACATGGCCGCGCGACTCGGTGCGGGAATCACAGCCGAGCAGATGCACGCGGAACGGATCGACGGCTATAATCCGCTGGCGGTTATTGATGCGTTTGCGCGGAAACGGAAAGTTATCGATGAAAAGCGGGGGCCGGTATTTCTTGACACATGCACCTACCGGATTTCGGGGCATTCCCCTTCGGATGCATCATCGTACCGGGAACGCGAAGAAATCGCGTTGTGGGAAAAAGAGGACTCAATTATTGCATTTGGAAAACAACTGGTGGATAACAAGGTGTGTTCTGAAGATGATCTTCGCGCAATAAAAGACACGGTCGGCAAGCTTATTGCCAAGGCGATGGGGAAAGCCACCGATGATTCCGTTTCATCGCGGATGGATGTTTCCAGAGATCCGGATGCGATCGGACGGGTGATGTTTTCCAACAGGCGGATTGAGAAAATGGAAGACCGCGAGCCGGAAACGAATATGCCGCTTGCGGAAAATCCGCGTGTTAAACAGATTGCCCGTCGAAGCAGGACCGGTGTTGACGAGAATGGGGCGGTTCTTCCGAAAGGCAAAGCAGTCCAGTTTCGTGATGCCGTATTTGAAGCGGTTGTTCACGCTTTTTATACCGATCCGACCCTGGTTGCGTATGGTGAAGAAAACCGTGACTGGGGCGGCGCGTTTGCCGTGTATCGCGGCCTGACCGAGGCACTGCCCTATCATCGCCTGTTTAATACGTCGATTTCCGAAGGCGCCATTGCCGGTTCAGCCGTAGGGTATGGCCTGTGCGGCGGGCGGGTGATCGCCGAGCTTATGTACTGTGACTTTCTTGGTCGCGCTGGTGATGAAGTTTTCAATCAGCTTTCCAAATGGCAGTCAATGAGCGCCGGAATCCTGACAATGCCGGTTATCATCCGCGTGAGCGTAGGTTCGAAATACGGCGCCCAGCATTCCCAGGACTGGACAAGTCTGTGTGCTCATATCCCGGGACTCAAAGTTGTGTTCCCTGCAACTCCGTATGATGCCAAGGGTTTGATGAATGCCGCACTGACCGGTACCGATCCGGTTATATTCTTTGAATCCCAGCGTACGTATGATTTCGGCGAGCTGTTCAGAGCGGAAGGCGTTCCTGAAGGTTTTTATGAAATACCGATAGGCGAACCTGATGTCAAGCGTGTCGGAAAAGATATTACCATTATTACAGTCGGCGCCACCCTCTACCCCGCAGTAAAAGCTGCGGATGCGCTAAAAGAAACATACGGCATTGAAGCGGAGCTTGTTGATTTGCGGTCGCTGAATCCGCTCGATTATGAAGTAATACTTGAGTCGGTCAAAAAAACCGGTAAAGTACTCTTGTCAAGTGATGCCTGCGAGCGCGGATCGTATCTTAATGATGTGGCACGGAATATCACAGACCTTGCATTCGATTACCTTGATGCACCGCCGGTCGTCGTGGGGTCGCGCAACTGGATCACGCCCGCGTATGAACTCGAAAAAGCTTTCTTCCCGCAGCCAGACTGGCTGATTGACGCGGTACACCAGCGGATCATGCCGCTCAAAGGACACACCGTCTCTCATAATTTTGCCGATCTGGAAAAAATCCGTCTCAACAAATTCGGGGTGTAATTTAAAGTATCATATCCTCCGGGATGGTTACGTCAATCCTGAAAATTTTTTCGCTGCGGGAAAATACGCCGGTGCTGATATCAGGGGACAATTCCAGCCCGGCAAACGCCCGGGAGGTATTGTCCGCACCGGTTACAACAATCTCTGCCTTTTTGCCCAGGGTATAGGTAACCGGGATGCCGCAGTAGGTAAACCCGAATGAGCCTGGTTCCAGAGCCAGTGTTTTAAAAACGCCGCCATTATCGACATACCGGAACGATGCTTTTTGCGTAAGGAATTCATTTCTGTTGAGAAGAGCGGGTCTGAAACAGAGTCTGCCCTCTGTAATCCTGACGCCCAGTTCGCCCCAGCGGGCAATGATTTCCTCTTTTACCTGTCCGGTCATACCCGGTTGCTGTGCACCGGCAAAGCCGGGCGTATGCGAATAGGGGTCTGCAGGAAAGCTCCCGTATTCTTGTACATCCTTATTGGAGCTGAGGCCGCGCCTGACCCGATAATAGGTATCCTTGAGTTGCTTTAGCAGGGCCGGGTCGGTTGATGAATCGCAGGCATCCTGAAACTGTTCTTCGACGGCAAGAAGCAGCTTGGTCACCTGGTGCCAGTAAATACACCCGAGACCTTCAAAACAGAACATGCTTCCGGAACGCCCGGTAAACGCCTTGTGGTTGAAAACTTTTTCGTAGATAGTCAAAACCTCGGATTTTTCGTTTTCATCCGGTGCCAGCTCGGGCGGCAGTGCTGCAAGCGCCTTTTTGAGATCGCCGGCATTTTTAAAATCCGGATTAAACCGCACCGTCCCTTCGGGGTCTGTATGTACGAGTGTCGTAATAGAATTGCTCAGGTGCTTGTTAAGATACGCCGATTGTTCCAGCAACGATTCGGGGACCCTGTTTTTCCCGAGAAAGGAGGGAAGCTGCCTGTCGGGATACAGAAGATAGCTGTGTTGATCGCCGCGGTACAGCGGGCTTTTTTCCATTGCGGAAAGGATAGCAACTACGCTTTGAGGATCAAGCGCCCGGGAACTGATTACACCGACCTGTCCTTCAAGCATGAGATACAGATGTTCTACCTCTGCAGTGCCGGGGTGAAGGTGAAGGATATTGTACGCATGATAGAGTCCGTCCTCTCTACGGTTGATTCGAATTGCATGATCGACGCATGTACAGACATTTTCCAGAAACGATAAAACATCCTGTGCGGCAACAGCTTGCTTTCCAGAGAAACCCCGGGCATATACATTCGCTCGATATTCGGCGAATGCGGTTCCGCACGCGTCGAGGTGTTCCCGTCGCTTCCGCGCCGGAACTTCGCTGTCGTCGAGGGAACCGGCGGTTTCTTTGTAAACAGCGGCCACGGCCTCAAGCCACCGGCTGACTTCACTGGAAATCGAATACTCCGATACTTCAATTTCACGCATCAGTGTCCGGAGGAATGCGATATACCGTCGAAGACTGTAGAGCGTCACCATGGAAATACCATTGCCGACCAGCGCATTGTTGGCGTCGTTCCACTCAGGTCGCAGGGTATTCATCCATATCCCGCCGTCAAGAACAAAATTAGAGACTTTGGACAGTATGGAAACCATCATTTTTTCAAAAAGCGACACATGATAGACCGTACCGTCGGCGGCGAGCACCAGTTTGCCGTCCGCGTTCAACCGCTGCACCTCTTTGTCAACTTTTGCGGCGCGATCGTTATTAAAGACAATCGTGTCCTGCGGGTCGGCAACAATATCTTGGTACGGCTTGATATCATAGGGGACGTTGGCATAGCTGAATTGTTCTTTTGTCAACATCGAGTGGAGCATTTCGGGATAAAAGCGTTCGGACCATTCCAGAAATTTCAGCAGGTAGATCAACTGATGGTCTCCCCAGTACCCGATCGAACTCCAGGGGTCGTCGGGGTCGAGTATTTCCCAGTCGATTCCATTGCGGGTGATCCGGTATGGATTGAATCCGTCAACAGTGGATGCATCGACAAACGTGGCGATAAAACCAGGGATATAGGAGGGGAAGCTGAGGCAGAGTGCTTCCCAGTTCTGAAAAATATCCCGCCAGTTGCCTTCGAAATTCAGACAAGGCGATCCATCGGGATTTTTCAGATGAATCGAAAATTTGTTCCACGGCCGGGAAGGGTCTCCATGACGTCGGCTGAATGAGATCGGAAGGTATTCGTAGACCAGTCTGATTAACGACGGATCCTTCTGAGCGTCGACTTTTTTCAGAAGTTCCGGTTGTTTGATTGTTTCGGGAAGTGAATCAAAAAAAGCCTTGCCCGCGATCGTGACAGTACTGTTGCGGGCCGTGATAAAATCGATCAGATCGCTTTTTGAGAGCTCATACCTGTCTGCAAAAATCCCACCCCGAGCGCTGTTGAACAGAACATTTGCATAGTGATGAATCTGGGTGATTTGTTCATTGCTGCACTGAAGACCGTCGGCCACACCAACCAGCCTGGTCAGCTCAGTGTCCCCATCAGAGACGGTTCCGGTAATAGAGTCTGAAAGCTTCTTGTTGCCCTCAATTTCTTTTTTAAGTGAGATGACACCGGCCTGGCTCACGCCGACATCTGCGATAAGGCGGAAATCCACTGCCCGGCCGGAATCGATTTTCATGCTGCTTTCAATCAGGTACGCACCTTTTCTTCCCCGCACTTCTTCTTCGGTAACCAGGTGTCCGCCGCAGCGGAATTTATCTATCTGGTCGGGGCTGAGAAGTATCGTGTCGGGCTCTGTTCCCTGGTGCCAGACCACCGATGCCCGAAGCGCTTCACTCGGTTCAGCACGATCGACAATATTTGCCGCAAGAGCAAAAATCCCCATTCCTGTGTCTTTGTCAAGTTCAGTTTTTTTATAAGCGTCCGACAAAGAGCTTTTACTTTCGCTGACAATGAGCGGAATACCGAACGGCATTACATTCCGGAAACCGGTCAGGATACGAACGGAAACCGGTGAATTTGCCCGGTTGATAACATGCGGCTCAAAAAGAAAACCATACCGGTCGCTCATTTTCCAGGAATACCTGAATGTAATGGAAAGATCGAAGTTCTCTTCTTCAAAAATGATTGAGTTTCCAAGGGCCGATTTATAAACATTCCGGTTGATAGTATAGCAGAGTCGTGACAATCCGGTAAACGGTTCCCACAGCATACTGCGGTTTTCAGCAGAGACAAGAAGGATGGTGCAGGGACCGGTGTTGGATGACCGATTGTGAATTTTGTCAACTGTTTCGTATGGAAAAAGCGACATTTCAGGAT
>WJKA01000579.1 GCA_014729375.1 Chitinivibrionales bacterium | reverse complement strand
TGTCACGCGCGGCGATACGCGTGCCTGAATTGTCAATTGCAATCTCCCCGAGATAACCTCGCTGTCCGGTGAAAATTTTTGTCATGGTGCCGTCACCTGCACTGATCCGGTAAAAATCACGTCCTTTTACATACAGCACCGAATCATTATGGGGACGGTACGCGGCAATGGGATTGCGCGCCAGTCCCGCGCCGGTATTGACTACATGCGTAATATTAGAACCGTCATTTTCCAGCCGGTAAATACTCCCGCCCTCTGAAATCGCATAAATATGAGTGCCTTCAGCAGACCAGCAGGCATGCTCGATATTGTTGCCGGAATAGATTTCCTGCGGCTGGTGCTGCGAGGAACTTACTTCCAGAAGAAAAATTTTAGCGTTACTTCCATACACAATCCACCCCTCGACCGGCGCGGAAGCACCATGGAATGGATACAACAGACATGCCTGAATAATCAGCAGCAGCCCCTGCACTCTGCAAATCGACCAGCCTTTGTTCATTTGTTTTGTCTCTCCCTTGAATGTTTAAGCGATAAAACAGCAATCCACAAGCCACAACGTGGCCTTATTCACTGCAACTATCCCGCTTCCTTTTGCTGATCGTAATTTAAGTGCTTAAAATGGTGTGTGCACTTATTTGCCCTGGTTGAGGCCTGATATGACATATAATATAGTGTTTTTTCAACGAATTTCACGAAAAAAGTTGAAATGAATTTAAAAGACAATGCACATGGTTGCATGCGCGAAGCCACTATCCTGAAATCAGCAAATGAAATATATCGGCTGCTGTATGGATGGGTTCATTAGATTCTGTGCAGAAAAAGATTTGCAAAAGGCCTTTCCGAACAGATACTAAGCCGGCAAAGCCGGAAAGAGTTCAATGACGAGATCAAGATTCTTGAAAATGATTCTATGGTGGGGGAACCGCATAGCGTTTCCCCCTGGTCTGAGCTCCCGATTACAATCGGGATCTCAGACGCACCCCCTCCAGCAAGGGAGGCCGCGCTATGTTGGGCGCCTGCGCACCCAACGCGTCGGCCTCCTCGCAACGCACCCCGCTATTGTACTGCGTATTGAGACGGTCATCAACCGTCCCGGTGAGTTCCGCGTGTTTCGTATCGGTCGTGGCAGGAAACCGGGCTACTACGCGGCGATGCGCAAGAGGGTTACCAACATGCAACGGTATGCAACTGTCGGATTGCGTGCCAATCGCTCGTATCTCGATGCTCTCGCTGACGTTGATGATCCTGTCAGTGTGTATCGCGAGATCAAACGGATATGTGAGCCGGTGACGAAGAATAAACAACGAGTCCGGGCGCTCAATCCCTTGCGAGAAAACGACCGGGCGCTTTTTGAAGCCGTCATGCAGGGAGATCACCACTTGCACGGCTTCAAAGCATCGCACATCGGCACGCAAATCGGCATCAGGTATTCCGCTGATCCCGCCATTCGCAAACGACAATCGGCGCAAGTCAATCGCAAACTGCGCCTGATGCGTGGTTATGGCCTCATCACTCGTTACGGGCGCTCCAGACGCTACCGTGTAACTGCGAAAGGCATCAGGCATATGAACGCGGCTATTGCATTGCATCATGACGATTTGCCCATACTCCTGAAAAAGGCGGCGTAATGAATGTGCAATCTTCATAGACATATCTATGCAAACAGAGTATATAAATCAGATATAGAGTCTAATCAGTATAGAGTCCTTCAATAGAGGAGCAATGGCGGGAGGTGCCTTCCAGCGCGCACACCCGGTAGTCATTTCTGGCATTGGGAATATAATCTATGTCAATATATGACCGTTCATCAGTATTTGCCGAATAGACTAATGTCCATGATGCTCCGGCATCTAAAGAACGCTCGACGTCAAAACCATAGATTTGCGGTTCGTCACTGGCTGGAAATGTCCAATCGATTCTGACACCTCCCGCTTCTTTTACCGGCTGCACCAGGGAGGGGGCGAGCATGGATGAGGAACTGGTGGATGAGAGAAAAACATAATATTCATTTGAGAAATCGGAAACCCATGTATCGGAGATGTCCTTTGCCCGGACCCTGAACCAGTAGGCCCGGTCTCCGCTTAATCCGCAGAATTCCTGAGAATGTGTTCCTGACGGATATGTTCCGCCGTCAATCCAGTTCCACCTGCCATCTTCAGAAAACTGGATTTCAAACCCCGTGTTTGCGGTTCCTGAAGAATAATTCCAGTGGATTCGGATACAATCAGGACTTTTAACCTCATATTCGTAAATTTCGGGAATCTCACTTCCCGAATGGAACCCTTCTTTTGTTGCTGCAATGAACTGGATGTTTGAATGATAAACGTTTGCATTATTATCGCTTATCCGCAGCCGATAATAGTAATCGGTTTCATACGAGGAGGCATTTATATTGTTCTGATCGATTATTTCCCGCTGGTTTTTATTCTGTGTTGAAATGTCGATCTTAGAGCCCCAGTTATCTTCTGTGCGGTTTCGCTCAAGAGTAAATTCACAGATTGAACTGCTGGTTATATTGTTTTCCCATACAACCCATTCAACTCGTACGGCATTAGCGTTGATCTGTTCGGGCTTGCACAGATATGGTCGTGAAGGTTCGGAAACTTTCATGGCAATTTCCGGTCGTGCCGGATCGCTCGTTCGTATCTCGGCCGATCCTGCGCCCGAATAGACAACGGTGTTCATGCTGTCTTTTGCATTGACCGTAACAGTAACCATTCCTT
>WJKA01000578.1 GCA_014729375.1 Chitinivibrionales bacterium | reverse complement strand
GTACCTGCACTGTGCCATGCCATCCGGATCATCAAACCGCCGTAATGCCCCCAGTCGGCAGGCCACCATTCCCGGGAATCGGTCATCAACGAATAAAGGTCCTCCTTCAATCCCGCAAAATCAAGCTTCCCGAACTCTTCAGTGTAGTCAAAGTCAGGACCCATGGGACTTGAGACCGGCGTGTGCTGGTGAAGAACACTCAGGTTGAGCTGGTTGGGCCACCAGTCACGGTTCGAAGTGCCGCGGCCGGCAGGCATTTGTCCGGTTGCACCCGTTACCGGGCATTTACTTTCGTGAGCCATAATGCTTTCTCCTTTCTTTTTTTTTCAGAGTGGTTTGACATTTTTCACATATCCCGAAAAAATCAATACGGTGACTGTGAATCTTGAAGCTGCTCATTAGTTCGGCTTTTTTATGTATTGTCTTGTATTGCGGCATTTGAAAATCAGTTACCGCGCCGCATTGCTCGCATACAAGATGATAATGGGGCTCGGTTCCGGCCTCATACCTGTCGAACGTGCTTCCAAAAGGAAGTTTCCTGACCTTTCCCTGATCAATCAATACCTTCAGATTTCGATAAACCGTTCCCAGACTTAATTCCGGTATTTCATTTTTAAGTTTTTTGTATATCCAGTCAGCTGTCGGGTGAGCTCTTGTCTCACGGAGAAGCTGAAGGATCCTTTCCCGCTGACGGCTTTTCCGGTAATGCATAGTCTCATTATTAATAATCGATACTGTTACTAATATCGTTTTCCGGTAGTATGCATGTCAAAGATATTTTTCCTGCCGCGCTGTTTTCTGGTATCCCCGAAAAAAAAACACCCAGGATTAAAAGAATATTCGGGATTAAACATAATACAAAGCCTCCAGCCATGGTAGTGAGATTTCTCGTGTGTTTCTTTGAAATAATCAGTTTCTCTCCAGGGGACCTGCCGGCGATTTAAATACGAAAATGGTGCAGGATACCAGCGGTATTTGTTTCAAACAATTCCCACGGTTTTCCCCGGATAAATTTTTCTGCAAATAATAAACCACCAGACAGAATTTCAAGCAACAGCAAATTATATTAATAATTCACCGTATTCCGGTAATAAACATTTTTGCTACTGAAAGGCATTTACCATGATAAACCAGTTGTCACGGCGATCATTTGTCCGCCGGTGCAGTTCAATGGGTCTTGGAGTCGGCGCTGCAGCATTAATAGGGCAAGCTGCGGATGAAAGCGAAAAAAAACAGAAAACAAAAAGCATCCGGAATTTCAGGGAAACAATGGCGTATCGTGAAGTCGGGTCTACCGGCATTAACGTATCGTCATTCAGTATGGGTACCGGACAGTGCAGTGATGAAGTTTTAAATGCCGCACTGGACAAAGGGATAAACCTGTTTCATACCTGTGTCAAATATTCCGGAGGCAAATCAATAGAAACCGTCGCCCGTGTGATACGGGGCAAAACCGGCAAAGTGCATATTGCATTAAAAGACACGTTTTCTTCGCTTGAAGAAACGCTGAAGGTCCTGGGGGTCGGTTCAATTGATTTTGTAATGTTTAACCGTCATAATGCTGATAAATTCCGTAAAGAAATTCCCGACATTAAGAAACGGTTTCTTCAATGGCGGGATAAAGGCATGGTGAAATATGCCGGGCTGACAACGCACAAGCAGATGGGTGAGTGTATCGACGTTGCGCTTGAAACGGATTTTATTTCCTGTGTGATGCCCAGCTACAGTCCTTCAATGGTTGATGATTTGAAAAAGCAGCGTGATGCTTTGCGCAGGAAAAATATCTCAATCATTGCAATGAAAACCAGGGGCCAGCTCGATGATGAGCAATATCCTTCACAGGTACAGACTGTTCTTTCGGATCCTGTTGTATGTACTGTAACAAAAGGCGTGAAAACAATTGATGATCTCAAGAGCTGGTCTTCGGCGGCCGCGAATGCACGATCGGGATTTCTGAATCGGTATCTAAACAGCGAGGCGCTTGCATACTCCGGTTGCGGACTGTGCGGCAAATGCGAAGAAGCCTGTCCGGAAAATATTCCTGTCGCAGATTATATCCGGTGTATCCGCTATTATGTCGATTCGGAAAAAACTCCTGATATTGCCCGTGAAACGTTTGATGAATTACATCTTCAATCTGCTGCCGCGGGATGCACCGATTGCGGAGCATGCAGCAGGGCGTGTCCTCAGAGGATCGCCGTACGGGCAGAAGTCAGGCGTACCCTTCACTATTTCGGATCAACGGTTGCAGCATGAAACAGGCAATAATTGGGTTATGTTTGATTTTTGCAGTTAAGGCAATTGCCCTGGATTTGCCCGATACGGTGAGCGGCGAAAAGGATTTCTGCGCACTTTTTGCGCAGGAGGATTTCACACCCGGAACGCTGTTTGACTATATAAACGGCGGGGCCGGGGTATACCTTGATGCCGGCGCGCAGGAATGCCATGTTCGATCCTACGGCCCGGCAAAAGATACTAATCTCGAACTTGAAGTCGCCTGCTACCGGATGAGCACTCCGATTCAGGCGTTCGGGCTTTTCAGAGACCTGTACGCTGGCCTTGAAACAATTGGCACTATTGGCACAGAATCTGTTCAGAGAGAACGTCAGGTGGTATTCTGGAAAGACCGGTGGTATGTGGAAATTGCCGACAAATCTTCACCGCCCGCCGATGATTCCACAGTGCTTGATTTTGCCCGGGCTTTCAGCAATACGCTGCGCGGCACAACCACGCTTCCTCCCCGGATTTCATGGCTCCCGAAAAAAAATCTCAAGTCCGGTTCTGAGCGCTATACTGAACAGAATTTTCTGGCGCGCTCGTTTCTTAACGGAGTTGTTTCCGGGGAATACCAGAGCGCATGCACACTTTTTGTCATGAAAACCAGCGACAAACCCGCAGCTCGGAACGTAATCGAAAAAATAAAAAACACCTTTTCCGCTTATGAAGATACAACCGGCAATACCGAAATTTCAGAGCGGATAATGGTATTGTTACACGGCAGCGCGATTATCGGCGTGGTTGGGACATGCAAAAAGGAGCGGAAATTTGAGTTTGCCGAGACGTGCCGGGATCGATTGATAAATTATAAACAATGATATGAAATAATCGGGGACCACGAAGAAGAGTATCTGAAGGGGCCGGGAATGTTCTTTAAAGGTAATCCGGAAAAGTATTTGACCATTATCAGGTACAGAGTGAGAGAAGAACGACTAACTGTCGTTGCGCCATTGGCTTTTTTGGTCTGAAAAAGGATTTTATGCGGCTGAAACTTACAAAGAGGCCGGTTGTTTTTGTGTGTTTTATTCTGTCAAGCGTGATTCGCTCCGGTCCCCACTTTTTTTCTCACTGTTCCCCGCTCGATAATCATTCCTTCAATTTCTATCGGTCTTCGGGAGCGGCGCCTGCTGAAATAGCCGTTTTTCAGGATATAGCCCAGGAGCGCCCGGGCCGCG
>WJKA01000577.1 GCA_014729375.1 Chitinivibrionales bacterium | reverse complement strand
TCGATCAGGCGGTGTTCGTATGTGATACCCAGTTCCTCAAAGGTTTTCTGATAATGGTTTGCGAAAGTCTCCTGAAAGATATCTTTAAAGCGGCCGTCGTATTTTTTCAGTATGGTGTTCTTCGTCGACAGGTACAGCGGCCATTTTTTGTCGATCGCCATGTTGAAACATGAGTGGGCGAATCCCCGTATGGATTCATCGGTATTGTACATCGACAGGGCAACACCGCCCCCCCCGAACGTAAAGACATTATGGCTGACCGGCTTGCCGCCGTCAGCGGGAGTAAAGGTCATGACCAGCCTGCCGGGCCCCTGTACCACCATGTCTGTTGCCCGGTACTGGTCTCCGAAGGCGTGTCGCCCGATGCATATCGGGTCTGTCCACCCGGGAACCAGGCGCGGAACATTCTTTAATAAGATGGGTTCGCGAAATATTGTGCCGCCGATTATATTCCTCAGGGTTCCGTTCGGCGATGGGTACATGGCCTTCAGAGAAAACTCCTCAACCCGCTTCTCGTCAGGCGTAATGGTTGCACACTTTATGGCGACATTGTATTGTTGAACTGCGTGTGCAGCTTCCACGGTAATCCGGTCTTCGGTCGCATCCCTGCTCTGAATGCTTAGATCAAAATAGTGTATGTCAACATCAAGGTACGGAAGTATGAGCTTCTCTTTGATCATCTTCCAGATAACCCGGGTCATCTCGTCCCCGTCAAGTTCAACTACAGGATTGTCAACTTTAATTCTTTTCATAAACAACTCTCTCCGGATCTTGGTCTGCTGTTTCTAAAAGGATTTCTCGTCACCTCGTTCCTCGAAACGGCAAAGCCGGATATCTCAATCGATTTACTCATTCGAAATGACTAAAAATTCCGGCAACACCGGCATAAAAGGGTAATAGTACTATTCATAATACTACCAGACCATTCGTAAAAATACCAGTGCCTGCATGCTTTTTAACATGTTGCAATGGAAATATTCTTTTTATTGTCATATAATATTGATGGATTCGTAAAAAGTCCTCATACCCGCCCCGCTTGCGCGGGAATGACATCGCAGGGTGTTTTTTGACTTCCAACGAACCCACCATGATTGACGTTTGTGTAAAAAAGCGAAAAAGTGGTCATTGCGAGTCCCGCTCCAGCGGGACGAAGCAATCTCTGCTTGCCATGTCCCTGAAATTACGGGATTGCTTCGTCGTCCCGCCACGGCGGGACTCCCCTTCGGCCGTGAGCTCAGGGCCGAACGGCTCGCAATGACACAACTGGGGACTTCCAGCGAAGTCGTCAGGTTTCGTTTCCTGCAGAATACCGCGAGCGGTATACGTTTGCTTTTTACGAGTTCGTTAATATTACCATGCGTGTCAAGAATAAACACAAGCAACATCACAGAGCAACACCATGTTCATCCGGGAAGGTTTTTCATGGCATGTGAACTGAGGTATAATGACATCGGTATTGAAACCGATCTTGATCATACAACGGTACAGGCGCTGATCGATGAGCTCCTGAAGCGCCGATTCTTCATAAAAGGGATAACAAAAAAGGCTGATGTCGACAGCCACCGTCCCAACTATTTTCACGTCGGGTACAAAGGCCGCATGATCAGCGTCCGGATAGCGCAGGATATTGATAAGGAATGGTACTGCTGGATTTTCTCATTAAAGGCCTTCAGCAGAATGCAGCCCCCTCTTTTTGTCATTGATTGACGCCCTGAGACGAGCTCGTCCGTTTTAGCGTCTTTTCCGACTTTTTGCGAAAACAAAACGCCCGGATGAAGTGCATAAAACTGATCCTTGAATGTAAAGAGGCGACCTGCTCAATGCCTGTGTCGGTCTCCGGCAACAGGCAGATAAACGAAAAATGTGCTTCCTTTGCCCGCCCCGCCGCTTTTGACGCACATATATCCGCCGTGCATTTCAACGAACAGCTTGGTCAGCGTGAGTCCGAGCCCTGTCCCTTCATACGCCCTTGAATACGATGAATCGATCTGCTCGAATTTTTTAAAAATGCGCTCAATGTTTTTCGGTTCTATACCGATTCCGGTATCATGAACCGAAATTTCAACCCATCCCTGTGCTGACTGCAGCCTGCTTTTTTGCAGCTGAACATCCGGCAGAGCATGGTAAACCTCTTCTGCGGAAATTCTGCGCGCGTTCAGGGAAATACTTCCTCCTTCCGGCGTAAATTTAACCGCATTGGAAAGCAGGTTGAAAAGAATCTGGCTGAGCCTTTTTTTATCCGCAAAAAGGGTCAGATCATCGCCGCCGCTCAAAGACGGTGGGGAATGGAACAGGCCGGCCATTCGTGCCTTTTCCTCGAACATGCGCAGGCTTTCTTTCAGCAGCGCCGGCAGATCAACGCTTTCGCAGTGCAGCTCCATCCTGCCTTCCTCAATCTTTGAAAGATCAAGGATATCATTGATGAGCGACAGCAAATGCCGGCCGCTTTTCGAAATATTGGTGACATATTTTTTCTGTTTATCATTCAGCGCACCGTAGCTCTCATCCTGCAGGATTTCGGAAAAACCCATTATTGAATTGAGCGGCGTTCTCAGCTCATGGCTCATGGCTGCGAGAAACTCGCTCTTTGCCCTGCTTGCCGCATCCGCCTCCGCCTTTGCGCGCCGCAGATCATCCTCCGCCTTTTTTCGTGCGGTTACATCGACAATGTACTCAACGATCTGTGCAACATCTCCATGTTCGTTAAAAACGGGATATCCGTGCACTTCAACATAAATTACAGTGCCGTCCGGGCTGTAGTGTTTGTGTTCTAAAACCACACCTTTTTTGTATTTTTGTATGCAACCAATGCTGCATGGATCATCGCTGCCGTCGCAGGGCCTTGAACGCCGGTGGGTCGACTGGTAGCAGAAAGAACCGGCGGTAATTCCCTGTTTTTGAGCAGCATTGTTTGCAATGCTGATGGTATAATCAGAGACATTAACAACATATAACGGATCAGCAATAGAACTGATGATCGATTCGAGAAATGCATTCTGCTGCTCGATTTTCCGTTCCGCCCTTCTTTGTTCGGTTACATCGGTTATGATGGCTATAAAGCCTTCGATACCCCCGCGTTCATTCCGCTTATAGTCCCAGTCGACCTGTATATCGATTATGCTTCCGTCATGCCGCCTGCTTTGACCGTGATAGGGCTTCGGCTCGGAGGACTCCCGGGCGCTGACGCTATGAAAATACT
>WJKA01000576.1 GCA_014729375.1 Chitinivibrionales bacterium | reverse complement strand
CACTTGTTCACAAATGCAATGTTCTGACCAATGTCGGTGATCTGTGGGTCCGGGCGCATGAAGAAATCGGCACTGCTGAATATCCTGATATCAAGCAGGATTACAATCATGTTGACGCCTGCACTATGTGGATGGTGAAATCGCCCGAATATTATGATGTTATTGTTACCGCTAATTTGTTTGGCGATATTATCACCGACCTCGGGGCGATGATCCAGGGGGGGATGGGAATCGCTGCGGGCGGCAATATCAATCCCAAGGGCGTATCGATGTTTGAACCGATAGGCGGAAGTGCTCCGAAATATACCGGAAAAAATATTATCAACCCGCTTGCCTGCATCTGCGCAGGCGGCATGCTCCTTGAGTCTTTAGGCGAGGATGATGCTGCGGCGGCAATCGACGGTGCGGTCTCCACTGCAATGGCATCCGGAAAAATCAAAGACCTTTCTGCCGGAAAAATGGGAATGAGTACGACCGAAGTCGGCGATCTGGTAGCATCACTTATCTGAAAAAGGCATATTCATGAGCGGTAAAAAGCACCATACTCTCAGCATTTACGATACGACCCTGCGCGACGGTAACCAGACCGCCGGTATATCGTTATCGATTGCTGACAAGCTCAAAATCGCCCGCAAACTGGGCGACCAGGGAATTACCTATATCGAGGGTGGCTGGCCAACTGCCACTGCTTCACCCGATTACGAATTCTTCAGGAAAATCGCCGGAACACCTGCCCATTCCCGCTGTGTTGTTTTCGGCAGCACACGAAGAAAAGGTATAACCTGTGCAAAAGATCCACTTCTCAAACTCATGCTGAAATGCGGGGCACAGAGGGCAACAATATATGGCAAATCCTGGGATATGCATGTCAGGGAAATCCTGAGAACGTCATTGTCAGAAAATCTGGCTATGATTTCAGAGACGGTTGCATATCTGAAAAAGCATATGGATACAGTGTTTTTTGATGCTGAGCATTACTTTGACGGCTACCGCCACAATCCTCAATATGCCCTGAAAACCCTGCAGGCAGCCCTTGACGGGGGCGCGGACTGCATTGTCCTTTGTGATACCAACGGCGGTACGCTTCCGCATGACTTTCTTCAAATTTTCCGCCGGACCCGGGAAGCACTTGCCGCGCCCCTTGGCGTTCATACGCATAATGACACCGGATGCGCCGATGCCAATTCATTTCTGGCGGTCAGTGAAGGTGCTGTTCAGGTACAGGGCACGATAAACGGACTGGGCGAACGATGCGGAAACGCTAATCTATGCACGATTATTCCTGGCCTGCAACTGAAATACGGCTATACACTGCTTGCTCCCGAACGACTGAAAATGCTCGCCGCAACATCAGTATATGTCAGTGAAATTGTCAACGTATCACATAACAGCCGCCAACCATATGTCGGAGAATCGGCCTTTTCCCACAAGGCTGGTACCCATGCCGACGGTGTGAGAAAAAACAGTTTCTCCTTTGAGCATATTCCACCCGAAGCAGTCGGCAATTATCGCCGGTTCGTCGTCTCCGACCAGGCGGGAACCGGCACCCTGCTCGAAAAGCTTAAAGGAATCCTGCCCAAACTTGACAAAAAAGACCCAGTGGTAAAACAACTCCTGGGCCGGATCCTCGATATGGAAGCCTCAGGCTACCAGTTTGAAGCAGCGGACGGATCGTTTGAGTTGATCGTTCAGGAAGTTCTGGGGAAATTCCGGGAAGCATTCAAGCTCAAGGGATTCAGAGTTATTGAAGAAAAACGGGAAAACGGCGATGTCTTGTCCGAAGCAACGATCAAGCTGCAGAAAGGCACAGATTTCGAGCACACGGCCGCGGAAGGCGATGGCCCGGTTAATGCACTTGATAATGCCCTGCGTAAAGCATTAACCCAGTTCTATCCCAGCCTCAAAGAAGTCAAGCTTGAAGACTTCAAAGTGCGTGTCCTCGATGAAAAGGAAGGGACCGCCGCAAAAGTCAGAGTACTCATCGAATCTTCGGACGGCAAAGACCGCTGGGGAACGGTCGGCGTGTCCACCAATATCATCGAAGCATCCTGGCTGGCGCTTATCGACAGCCTCGAATATAAGCTTATGAAAGATTTGAAAGATAAAAAAGTCCCGGCACTAAAAAAGAAATGAGGTAATGAATGCCCGATTCAATCGAATGGGAAAACCTTGGATTCCAATATCTGCCCACAAATGCCTATGTCATGTCTGAATTTCGTGACGGTTGCTGGTCGGACATGCGAATATGCAACGGCACTTCCCTGCAACTTCATATAGGGGCCACATGCCTGCACTACGGTCAGGCCTGTTTTGAAGGATTAAAAGCGTTTACCCGCAAGGACGGGACAATTGCCATGTTTCGCCCGGATGCAAATGCACGGCGGCTGGCAAATTCAGCCCGCCGTATTGCCATGGAACCACCGTCTGAAAAGCTGTTCCTCGAATGCTGCAAAACGGCAATTCACCACAACCTCGAATTTGTCCCGCCGTACGGAACAGGTGCAAGCCTCTACATACGACCACTCCTGATCGGCACAACCCCGCGAGTAGGCCTGAAAGCCGCAGAGGAATTCGTTTTTATTACACTGGTCACCCCGGTCGGCCCCTATTACAAAGACGGGTTCTTTCCGGTGAAAGCATATGTTCAGGAAGATTTTGACAGGGCCGCCCCAAAAGGCGTCGGAAATGTCAAAGTAGCCGGCAATTACGCAGCCGGACTCTACAGCGACCTTCAGGCAAAGAAAAAAGGGTTTCCTATTGCATTATATCCCGATTCAGCAGAACACCGGTATGTTGACGAATTCGGTACTTCAAACTTTTTTGCCATTACATCCGACAACCGCTATGTTACGCCAGATTCAAATTCGGTGTTGCCGAGTATCACCAATGACAGCCTGCAGCAACTCGCCCGGGATTTCGGCATGACTGTCGAAAAAAGAAAAATCCCCATGAATGAACTTGGCAAGTTCCGTGAAATCGGCGCATGCGGTACGGCCGCGGTCATTACGCCGGTCTGCTCAATAACCCATAATGGAACAATATACACCTTTGGAAAACAGGACAAGGCCGGAGAAACGCTGAACAGGCTTTATAAAGAAATTCAGGGTATACAATACGGCGAAATCGATGATCGTCACGGCTGGATGCTGACTGTGTAAAATGCATGAAACCATGATATGAGGGGCTTATTTCATTTTTTTTCAGAATACGACAGGCCTTATGCAGATAAAATCTTATTCCAGATACGACTACCAGGTCCTTTTTATCACCGAAGACCTGACAACAGGATCGGATTTGACCGAAATTCAGGAGCTGATTGAAGAATATCCATCGATGAAAAATGTTGCCGTCAAATTTACCCAGAATTCCTGCTTATATACCGAATCGTTATTTATTCTCTCCCACTGCTATCGACTGCTTGCCGAACGGGGAGGAGAACTTGCAATACTGCAACCCAATGAAACAATCGCCTCGGCACTGCATACGATCGGCCTCGACCAGCTCATACCCATTTACAACTCGGAAGAAGCACTTGAAAGGAAAGAATAGCCGGATTATTTTCCGCAGCATTTTTTGTATTTTTTTCCGCTTCCGCAGATGCAGGGGTCATTCCGGCCGGTTTTTGGCTTGTCCCTGACATACTGGGCGGCAGGAACTATCGCACCGTCTTTATACAGCCATTTGCCCTTCTCTCTTACAAAATTCGCCCGCTCGTGGATATACTTTCTCTCGTCGTCTTCTATGTACCGGGCAATAAATTCTACTACCCCCTGCTT
>WJKA01000575.1 GCA_014729375.1 Chitinivibrionales bacterium | reverse complement strand
GAGGGAGATAGTGAAAAATGTTGACTGATAATATCGCGGATATGTTTACCCGGATACGAAATGCAATTGGTGCGCAAAAGCGAACCGTATCAATTCCCGGTTCAAATGTCAAACGGGAAATCGCTCGTATCCTGCATGAAAATTATTTTATCAGCAAATATGCCTATGTTGATGACGGCAGGCAGGGTTCGATCAAGATTCTTTTGAAATACGACGACAGCATGAATAATGCAATTCAGGGAATAAAGCGCGTGAGCACGCCCGGAAGAAAAAAGTATTCATCAGCAAAGGATATTCCCCGCATTCTGAATGGTATCGGGATTGCAATCCTCTCGACATCAAGCGGTGTGATGACCGACCGGGAGTGTAGAAAGAAAAATGTCGGTGGTGAAGTGTTGGGTGTTGTTTGGTGATTGAACGGAAAAGCAGGTAACTGTTTAAGCTCAGATCAGGAGAAAAATTTTGTCTCGAATAGGAAAAAGACCGGTAGATATACCCGACGGAGTCGAGGTAAAGCAGGAGGGACGCACGGTAACGGTGAAAGGACCGAAAAGTACGCTTTCGCAGGATGTGTCTGAGAATATCAAGGTCGAGATTAATGAAAAACAGGTTGTGCTTACCCCGGTAGCCCAAGGCCCGAAAGTAGGTGCCGACTGGGGATTGTACAGAATGCTGATCGGGAATATGGTGAAGGGTGTGACCAGCGGTTTCAGCCGGAGGCTGGAAATTATCGGTGTCGGATACAAAGCCGAGCTCAAGGGAAAAGACCTGAGTCTTTCGGTGGGATATTCAAAGCCTGTTCTTTTCACGGCACCTGAGGGTATCACATTCACGGTTGAGGCGCCGACTAAGTTTGTTGTTGAAGGGATTGACAATCAAAAAGTGGGCCAGGTGGCCGCCGATATCAGGGCGATCAGACCGCCGGAGCCGTATAAAGGAAAGGGTATTCGATATGAGGGAGAGCAGGTAAAAAGAAAAGCCGGGAAAAGTGCTGCAAAGTAAATATTTTATCATAAAGAGTTGGAATTATGAATCAAGCACACGCAAGAGTAATCGAACGAAAAAAACGTTCATTTCGTATTCGGAAAAAGATAGCTGGCAGATCCGACAGACCCCGTTTGTGTGTCCGGAGAAGCCTTAATCATATTTATGCGCAGATCATTAATGACGAGGACCGGACATCGGTTGTTCAGGTTGGAAGTTCGGCAAAAGACCTGGCAGAAAAAATAGCGCAGCTTGAAAAGAGGAGCAAGACGGATATTTCCCGCCTTGTGGGGGAAGTTATTGCAGAAAAAGCGAAAGAAAAAGGAATACAGAAAGTCGTTTTTGATCGGAAGGGTTATCGATATCACGGTCGCGTGCGGGCACTGGCTGAAGGTGCACGGGCCGGCGGGCTTGAATTTTAAATGCGACATTTTCGAAAGGGACGATAATCTTGGCTAAAGAAGAATCATTTGGACAGTTTCAGGAGCATCCCGAATTGAGCGAGCGGCTCATATCGGTAAACAGGGTTGCAAAAGTGGTAAAGGGTGGCCGGCGATTCGGTTTCAACGCACTGGTTGCTGTTGGGGACAGCAAAGGCAAGGTCGGTATAGCTCTGGGCAAAGCTAATGATGTTACCGAGGCAATCCGCAAAGCCGGGGAGAATGCAAAGAAGCAGCTTGTCACGGTGAGTATTGTCAACGGCACGATTCCTCATGAAGTCGTGGGGCATTTCGGTGCCGGAAAAGTCCTTCTCAAACCAGCCGCACCGGGAACCGGTGTTATTGCAGGCGGACCCGCGCGGGCCGTGCTGGAACTGGCGGGCGTGCATAATATCCTGACAAAATGTCTGGGAACGACCAATACGCACAACGTGGCCAAAGCTACCATGGAAGGGTTGGCGAGATGTAAAACATGGGGGCAGATACAGGAGTTGCGTCAGATGCCCAAACCAGTAGTGAAAGATGCCGGAAATGCCGCTGAAAATACCGAAGAAAAAACTGCCGAAACTGCCGCAGCAACTGCTGCTGATACGACAGGAGAAGAATAATCGTGGCAAAAAAATTGAAAATTACTCAGGTTCGAAGTGCAATAGGTAGATATAAAAATCAGAAACAGACTATCAAAGCCCTTGGTATCAGAAAACGGGGACATTCGGTAACACATGCCGATTCGCCGAGTATCAGGGGCATGATACGGACCGTGCAGCATCTGGTTGATGTAGCGGAAGTTGAAGGAGAATAGTGTGCTCACGCTTAACAGCTTAACAACATCGAAAAAAGCCCGCAAACCGTCACGGCGCGTTGGCCGCGGTCAGGGAAGCGGGAAGGGAACCACATGCGGATTTGGAAATAATGGAGCAAAAGCCCGGAGCGGCAGAAGGCACAAGCCGTATTATGAAGGCGGACAGACACCGCTCTCGCGTCGCATTCCCAAACGCGGATTCACGCATATACGGAAAACAACCTATCAGATAGTAAATATTCACGCACTGGAAAAAATCGAATCTTCAGATAAAGAGATCGATACGGAGTGGCTTTACAACAACGGATTGGTCCGCTCAAAGAAATTGCCGGTGAAAATACTCGGCCAGGGCGAGATTACAAAAAGCATCGTCGTTAAAGCCCATTCGTTTTCGAACTCGGCAAAAGAAAAAATCGAAAAAGCCAAAGGAAAAGCAGAGGTTATTACAGGTGCTTGAGACATTTGCAAATATATTCAGGGTCCCCGAACTCAGGAAGAGGATTGGATTCACCGTCCTCATGATATTCATATATCGTGTCGGGGGTCACATACCCACGCCGGGGATCAATCCTGATGTTCTGGGAGATTTTCTCGCCAATTTTCAGAATACATTATTCGGGCTTTATGATATGTTTGTTGGTGGATCATTCAAGCGCGCGACCATATTTGCTCTGGGAATTATGCCCTATATCAGTGCCTCGATCATAATGCAGCTTCTTGGAACAGTGTTTCCCTATATTCATAAACTTCAGCGTGAAGGAGCGGAGGGAAGAAAAAAGATTACGCAATATACCCGGTATGGTACCGTTGTTCTTTCGCTTGTTCAGTCTATTGCAATCAGTATCTGGCTCCAGAATATTACGTCACCAACCACGGGAATGACTGCGGTTCTGCCGCAGCTTCTCGGAATAAAATTCACGCTGATTACAGCCATTAGTTTGACGACGGGAACAATATTTATCATGTGGCTGGGTGAGCAGATAACCAACCGGGGTATTGGAAACGGCATTTCATTGATAATTTTTATCGGAATCGTGGCGCGGCTGCCTGATGCAGTTGTTGGTGAGTTTCAGCAGATTCGTGCCGGAACCCGTCATCCATTCGCAGCGCTCCTTGTTTTGACTGTTGTAATCGGCATGACTGCATTCATTATTATGATGTACCAGGCCACCCGCCGGATTCCAATACAGACGCCAAAACGGGT
>WJKA01000574.1 GCA_014729375.1 Chitinivibrionales bacterium | reverse complement strand
TTCGATTTCATCATACCTGCCCCCTATCGGCTGGTGGTCTGCATTGAACCCCCAGGCAATGTTGTTTTGGTGGAATCCGTATTTGAGATACGTCATTATTGACGCGTGCGACATGCCCATGACTGATTGTCCCTGGTGCCCCTCGGGAACATTCCGCCCGATAAAAGGAAACGGCACTTCCGCAAGCCTGTTTTCGCTCATCGCAGCAACATCATACACAAGCTCCCGTGGAATTGAATTCTGGTTGGCAGTCATCGACAGATTAAGGTGTTTCATTGCCCAGGCAACCGCGGGCCAGTGAAGTGTGGTGAACCGGGCCCCGACCCCCAGGCTTGTTTTCTCAAGTGAACCGTCAGCTTTCGGAAATAATGTCGATGCCGGATCATTTGCCTGCACATGATTTTTCAAATGAATCAAATTTTGCCAGTACAGTGGAATCACGGCAAAAAAATTATCCATAACTTCAATATTTTCAAAGGGTAAGTCCTCCTCACCAAATGCAATAAGTGAGGAATCGCCGGTGGTATGTGATTCGATAAGAAAAAATCGCGTATTGCTTACGCTGAATTCGGATTCGGGCCAGAGAATCAGTTTTTTCAGTTTCGCGTCTATGTCTTTTGCAGAAACAGTGTCTTTCAGGCCTGCAAGGACATCTTTTTCCTTTGTGATTTCATCCAGAAGTTCATCAAAATCCAGCACCAGGTCCGGGGAAATTGCCGGATTAGTAGCAATACGGATATTGTTTTGCACAAGAAACCGGTTAATTATCGATGGTTCTGCCATGGGCGGATCTCCTTTGGGAGTGGTTGTACGATTCGAATTATGCCGGTGGACATTTCAGTAGCAAGAGCAGGTGCCAACGGGCATAGCGCGCCGGCACATTCCTGCATCTTTTCAAACCGGCCCCAAAAATCCGGCACACGAAAAAACATACTGCCCGAACATTTACCATGCCTCCTGCTACCTGTTTCCGGCTTCTGAAGCTGTTTACTGCTTCCCCGGTGGGAATAAAGCACCCAGCATCAAGATAAAATATTTAATGTATGGCTTTCTGTGGTTTTATAGTGCAAAATAGTATTAAATTACCATCCTTACCCGGAAAATTCTTTATATTTATGAATACTTCCTGCGCCAAAGCGGGTGATAATCAGGGGCATGGCTCAGAAGACCGTGCAGAATCAGGAGAGAGTGAGCGGCATGACAAAGAAAAAAATCAGCGCAATTGGATTGTGTATTCTTGGGGCGGCGATACTGCAGCATGTTTCTGCTGAAAACATTGTGTTTCCCTCAGGCGCGCGGGTTGTTGATGTAACGCAGCGACCGTACAATGCGGTTAATGACGGCTCGGTTGATGTTTCCGACAGCATTCAGCGTGCTTTAGATGACAATTCTTCATCAAATGCAATAATCTATCTTCCGAATGGAATTTACAAAGTAACAAAGACCCTCCGGTGGTCTGAAGGGATCGGCGGCGGAGAATACAAAGAAACAATCCTTCAGGGGCAGAGCATGGACAGCACGATAATCCGTCTGGCGGATTCCTGTGAAGGGTATGAAAATGCGGGCGGTGCTGTCGGCGTGGTCTGGACCGGTCCCGCGCCTGCGCAGCGGTTCAGGAACGCTGTTCGGGACCTTACTATCTCGACCGGTACGGGGAACCCCGGCGCAGCAGCGCTTCAGTTCAATGCCAGCAATCAGGGCTGCGTGCGGAATGTGCGGCTGGTATCTGAAGACCGTCTAGGTGCAATCGGACTGGATATGGCCTATGCCCAGGAAATCGGACCGCTTCTGGTAAAAAATCTCCATGTTGTCGGGTTTCACACGGGAATCAAAGCCGGGTTCATGATTAACAGCCAGACTTTCGAGAATATCCGTCTGGAACAGCAGACCGGCTACGGAATCTACTGCACCGATCAGATAATCAGCATTCATGATATCAGGTTCACCGGCAATGTCCCCATGCTGTACTGTTCGGGCAACAGCGTTGCTACAATCGTGCGGGCGCGCATAACCGGCACCGGGGGTGCGCAGGACAAAAGCGCGATTATCAATAATGCCGTGCTCTATGCCCGCGATATCGAAGCGAGCGGTTTTGCCGAAGCAATTGACAATCAGGCAGGGACCGCGACTGCTTCCGGCTTGTCCATCGATGAATTCATTTCGCACCAGTCTCCGGGCCTGTTTCCGTCACCGCAGGGCTCGCTCAAGCTGACAATCCGCGCGACGCCCGAAATCCCCTGGGACCCGCTCGACCAGTGGCAGAAGGTACACAAAACAGGAGTGATCAACACGCAGGACCTCCAGAGTGCGATCGATGCGGGCAAGACAACCGTCTATCTTCCCCGCGGCAATTATCGCCTTGACGATACCATTTATGTGCGCGGCAATGTCCGGAGGATCATCGGGTGTGAAGCCTCGTTCAGTGTCATGGATACGGCAAAACCCGCGGCGTTTATCATTGAAGACGGCACGTATCCTGAAGTGGTGCTCGAACGGTTCTCGTCAAACGGGCCGCTTACTTTCAATAATGTTTCGGGCAGGACGCTGA
>WJKA01000573.1 GCA_014729375.1 Chitinivibrionales bacterium | reverse complement strand
GAATCAATAAAAGTTCTCACCCGATCGGGAAAACCCGCAGATTTCGATGAAAAAACAGGCAAAGGCGTGTCTGACCATTTGCCATTGACCTGGGAGATCAATGCAATTTAGAAAAAGCCGGAAAATATCTGACTGCCTTGAGTCAGGCTCCAAACGGGGAATATTGTCTTTCCCGGATAGCGGAATCGTTTCAGCAGACAACCATGCGTGATCAAAGCAATCGCAAAAAGCGGGCAGAAAACACAAAATCCATCAGAGATCACCATTTTGAGAAAGTTACCGGTAAATATCTCCACCGCTGGTAACAAAATAGAGCGTTTTCCGGTCTTCGGCCAAAATCAGATATGCTCCACCGGTAAGGCCATCTTCTTCAATGACTGTTTCGAAGCCATCCTGTGTGGTATACAATTGACCGTCGGTACCCAGAATCCAGGCAACACTTCCTGAATATACCTGAAGAGCCCAGGGGTTCAGTGCGGAGGCATTGTCAACATTTACAAATTGCGGTTTAGCCGGCGAAACAACCCAGGGCGCAGTGCACCGTCGCAAACCTGAGCCGAGCAGATAAAGCGTATCGGCATTGTTTTTATCACTTTCAAGAATTATACCGTCATAGGTATCGTCGGTGTACTGCTTCCAGGAAGAGCCACCATTGGACGAAGTGAAAAAATGAGCGCCATTATCGTCAACCGAATTGAAGAATATGTAATTAGTATTGTTTTGCGCTATGGCAACATCCCTGAACCTGCTGCCTCTCTCATCAACAGCATATCCTTCCGTGTACAATCGGGTGCTGTTCTGGAAAAGAATCGATGTGTCCGAAGGAGGCATTTCACACGCCACATCTTCTCTGTGCGCAATGCTGAAAAGCGCATTGTCGCTTTTGCGCAATTCAAATCCGGGCTTTTGCAGGTCATAATACTGTCTGTAAATAGCGTTGTTCGGGTAATTTCTTGAGATAAATGAACCACTGGTATCAATTACCAGATAGCCGAAATCGCAATTGGCATCATCACCGATTAAATAGACCTGATTGCCTGAGGTAACAATACCATACAGATAATCCGGACTGCTCATGTCATAAAATGGTACGAAATTCGCGCCGCCATTTCGCGAAATCAGTACACTCTGGGCCATATAGTCGGTACCGTAAAAGATATAATTTGAATCTTTGGCGCCGAATACTGTGGCAGAAAAAACGGGTATAGAAACAGTACCCATTTTTTTCCATTGGTGATTGTCGATTGTGATACTCCAGGTGTATTCTCCGGACGGGCCGGTGGTTGCATTAATATCAACAGTTACAGAATAATCGGAACCGATACGATAATCCCAGTCCGGACGCCATACAACTTCTCCCGAGGAAGATACACTTAAGCCGGAGGGGCCGCTTTTTTTACTGAATGTAAAACTGTCTCCTTCAGGATCGGAGGCAGAAAGAGTCGTTCGATAGACATTTGCAACACCGCAGTGTGCAGGATTAGTTGATATCACCTCTGGAGGATCATTGACCGGTGTAACAGATATAGTGAATTGCTCAGTATCCGATTCATTCGGCGTTCCGTCATCGGTGACAGTCAGAGTGACTGTTCCGCTTGAGGTAACCCCTTCACCGGGAGTCCAGGTAATTTCACCTGATGAGGAATTGATCGTCATTCCATTCGGCTGGTTTGACAGGCCCCAGGTAAGCGTCCCGCTTTCCGGGTCGGTTGCCGAAGGCGTATATGAGTATTGCTGGTGTTCAGTAGCCGATGCAGGCGCGGTTGAGGTAATTTGGGGCGGGTCATTTACCTGTGTCACGGAAACGGTAAATGTTTCGGTGTCGGATTGATTCGGGGTGCCGTCGTCGGTGACAGTGAGGGTTACAGCACCGCTTGATGTTACTCCTTCACCGGGCGTCCATGCAATTTCTCCTGTTGTGGAGTTGATTGTCATTCCACCCGGCTGATTTGAGAGACTCCAGGTAAGCGTCCCGCTTTCCGGGTCGGTTGCCGAGGGAGCATAGGTATATTGCTGGTCCTCTGTTGCTGAAGTCGGTGCGGTCGATGTTATTTCCGGTGGATTGTTATACGCAACAACTGTAATACTGATTTCCTGCGTATCAGCCTGTGGCGGAGTACCGTCATCAGTAACGGCAAGGGTGATTGTACCGCTTGATGTAATTCCCTCACCGGGGGTCCAGGAGATTGTGCCGATGGTGGAATTGATTGTCATGCCGCCCGGTTGGTTGTCAATGCTCCAGGTAAGTGTGCCGTTTTCCGGATCGGTTGCCGTCGGTTCATAGGTGTATTCCTGATGTTCTGTTGCGCTTGAAGGAGGTGTTGAGGTTATTGTCGGAGAATTATTAACCGCTTCCACGGTGATTGTAAATTCCTGTGTTGATGATTTGGCGGGGGTACCGTCATCGGTTGCAGTAAGCCTGATCAGGCCGCTTGTTGTGATTCCTTCGCCGGGAGTCCATGCAATCCGGCCTGAAACCGGATTTAAATTCATTCCCGCGGGAGCACCGGTAAGGCTCCAGGTCAAAACACCGCCTTCAGGATCTGTTGCCGCAGGCGTATACGTGTACTCAATATGCTCGACTGCATCAGGTGGCGGCGTTGATGCTATTTCCGGTGGATTATTCTGCTGATTAACCGTGAGGGAAAATTCCTGAGAGTCCGACAGTTGCGGAGTACCATCATCGGTCACAATCAGTGTAACGGCCCCGCTGCCCGATACGCCCTCACCGGGGGTCCAGGAGATTGCGCCGGTGGTGGAATTGATTGTCATGCCGGAGGGCTGGTTTTCGAGACCCCAGGTAAGTGTTCCGCCCTCGGGGTCGACTGCAGATGGCGCATAAGTAAATTCTACATGTTCAACTGCATTTGATGGTGCGGTTGAGGTAATTTCAGGAGGATCATTGACCGGCGTGACAGTAACGGTAAATTCCTGCGAACCCGATTGTTGCGGATTGCCCTCGTCGGTAACGGTCAGGGTAACGGCGCCGCTTGTGGAGGTGCCTTCGCCCGGGGTCCATGAGACAGCGCCGTTTACGGCGTTGACTGTCATGCCGGATGGTGCATTTGTCAAGGTCCAGGTGAGCGCGCCGTTTTCAGCATCAACAGCCGACGGGACATAGGAGTATTCCTGATGTTCGGTTGCAGTCTGCGGCGCCGTGGACGTAATAACCGGGGCGTCGTTTATGTTGATAACAGTATACGTTGCATCATTTGTTGTGTAGTTCCCCTGAGGATCTTCAGCCCTGAATGTAATAACCTCCCCGCCAAACCAGTCCTGGTCAGGAATAGTGATTGTGGCCAGATGAGAATTTGCATCGATTGCAACGGTCAAATCGACATTGCCGCTGTATGACCAGGAAAGTGCGCTTAATGGATCATCATTATCAGTGACAAAGGAGTCGAGGAAGAATGGGTCGAAAGCTGCACCTTCATCAATTGTCTGGTCGGGGATGTCTCCCACGACGGGAAAGAAATCACCGGATGATGCCCTGAATATCACGCTGTCGACTGCTGAGTCGCCCGAAGAGTCCTTGACGGTAAACGCCGCTTTTTCTTCTCCTGTCCAGTACTGGTCCGGCATGGAAATTGTAGCATGCCTGCCGGTATCGACTGTTACCGACAGGTCTGAGAGTCCGGCAACTGTCCAGGTAAGCGTACTATCGGCGTCATCAATGTCTTCAACGAAATTGTCAAGATTAATTATCGAAAAGCTGGTTCCTTTGATAATTGACTGATCAGGAATATCGGTAATTACCGGCATGTCATTAACAGGCTTGACAATAAGGTGAACAACCGCCTCGTCGGAGACCCCGCCATTTCCATCACTGCAAACATACGTGAAACTGTCTGTTCCCGACCAGTTAGACGGCGGCGTATAATTGAAAGAACCGTCCGGGTCCCACTGAAGGTCCCCATATGTTGTCGAATCTTCCAATTGGAGCGTAAGCGCATCGGAATCGGGATCGGAATCATTAGCCAGCGGGCCGTCAACGATGGATAGTGCCAGACTGCTGTCTTCATCAATCAACCAGGAATCGTCATCAGCAACAGGCGGGGCATTATCCAAGGCTGAGACGATAATTGTGACGGTTGTTATTTCAGATGCCGCACTATCACTATCTACTGCGTAATAGGTAAATGAATCAACGCCAGAGAAGCCGCTGTCGGGCATGTAAGTGAAAGCACCGGTTTCCTCAAGCCCCAGGTCACCGTTTACAGTAGCGATACCTTCCTCTGCTTTTGAAGGCGTACCGTCTTCGACATCGCTGTCATTGGCAAGAACGCCCTGCGACGCGTTGACCGAAAGAAGCTGCCCGTACGTACCGGCATATTCATCGGGAGAACTCGAAGGGACATCATTAGAACTGATAACTTCAATTATTACCCGGGCCGGTCCTGCGGTTCCTTGCTGTGCATCGGTCAGCAGATAGGAAAAACTGTCTGCGCCAAACCAGTTTTGTTCCGGGGTATATTTGAAAGCGCCAGATGATTCAAACAGCAATACTCCGTTATGAGTGCTGTCATCCAGCGCTGCTGTCAACAGGTCGCCGTCACTATCGGTGTCATTGGCGATTACACCGGAATCAGGACCGCATTCCAGCACGTTATCTTCGTAGCAATAAAAGGAATCCCGCCCGGCCACCGGCAATGTATTCGGGATTAGTAAGCGGACCATGATTGTTTCAGAAGGCATTGATGGCTCGATATTTTCAGAAACGGCAGTCAGGTAATAATAGACAAGTGAATCATTGATATTTGAGTCGGTAAAGCTCGTTTCGCGTACAGTGGCAATATGTTCGAAATTCTGCACCGAATCGGTACTTCTGTATATAGAAAACGACTCGATATTGTCCCTGTCGGCCCAGGAAAGCACGACGCTTGTATCAGAGGATTTAATACCGGAAACGCTGTCTGGCGCGGCAGGAACAACGGTTATGAAAAGCTCTTTTGAACCGGAGCCGAACTCATTAAGCCCTTTTATTTTATACATTTTTTTTGCGGCAATTTCGGACGGAATGCCGGAAATTTCTCCATTTTCAGAATTAAAATTCAGGCCTTGAGGCAACTCGGGCTTAATGGAAAAAGCATCAACGTCAACGCCATTTGCAACAGCAGGGAGGACCGGCTGAATTTCAGTATGCTGATGAAACACATATTCATCGATTGCAAGTGCCAGTTCCGGCGGACGTTCTGCCGGATTTGTGGGCGTGGTGCATAGCAAAGCTAGTGATAATAAAAAAGTAACAACAACAAGACCTGCAATCTTTGTGTTCATTACCGGTACTCCTCAATTGAAATACATTGTCTTTAGCCCGTGTTTTTCAGCACTGAAATGCCACTGTGAATCAATTGCACATAATCCGCCGGGATTAATTTCTGCTCATGTGTTTGCCTGTCAGTGCATATCCACGAAGCCGGGGAAATTCAGCCTGGCAAGAATTGTTTCAGCGTAATGCTTAATACCACTGTCCTGTAAAAAATAGGTAGAAAATATCATTAAATCAAGATTTAGTAAACGCTTTTTTATATATCAGGATAATTGCGTCGTTACCCACAAAAGCGTATCAGCGCGCAATGAAAAAGCGAACCTGGAGAATTCATAATAGTGTGATTCGGATATTGCGAATGCTGAGTCCAACCCGGCAGCGGAGCGCAGATTACATTTCACGCTGCTGTGTGAAACCGAAAGTTTTTAAAAAATCCGTGTGCTAGCCTCAACCGTAAAAGAGCTTTCAACAAAACTCGAAGTCCACTGCGCGAGCGGCTGCCCGCCGCCCACCGATACCCTGAATTCGCCGGGTTCGAGTTTACGGACGGCATTTTCGTCAACCAGAGTGAGCTGATACGGCGTCACAGTAAATGTTACGGTCCTTTTTTCGCCCGGGGCACAATGGATCCGCTCAAAGCCTTCAAGCTCTCTGATCGGGACCGACAACGTTGCCGCACGATCGCTGATATAGAGTTGCACGATTTCATCGCCTG
>WJKA01000572.1 GCA_014729375.1 Chitinivibrionales bacterium | reverse complement strand
GCCGAAGAACATTGCGGAGGTCGGACAGCTTTTCGGCTCTTGCTCCCGTAAACGAATAAATCACCGGTAGGAAATAGGCCGTATCCGGAAAACCAACCGTGTGACCGGCACCTTTTGCCTCAATGGTTTCATTCAGTTTTGCTTCTGCTTTCGCTACCCATTCGATAGCGCCGTCAATTGCCGCACTACATATTATTTTAGACAACCAGCTCTCTCCTGTCTTTCATGTCATAAAGTTTACGTTCTGCTTTTTTATCGATTCCGAGGCCCGCCCGTTTTTCATCAAGAAGCATCAGTGCCTTTTCCGCAGCTTCCAGCGGATCAAAACACTCGTGGAAAGATGCGCCGAATAATTGCTGCGTATCCGCGTGCAGAAATTTGTGCACATTTTCCGAGCCCGATACATGAAACGGATGACCGAGGATTACGTTCACTCCCGATGCAACGAAATAGCACCCGATCGATACCGCCTTTTCGCTCATCCATTCAGGTGCCATGCCCACAGCCGGAATGCCGGCGATGCTGTCTCCCAGGCCGCCCTCGAGAACCACTTCAGTTGCGGCCTCGAGAATACGTGAATTGTCAACACAACTGCCCATGTGCAGGACAGGCGGGATTCCCACGGTTTCACAGACTTCCCGCAACCCCGGACCGGCAATTTCGAGTGCAGCCTCCGGTGTCAGCATGCCTTCCTTGGCCGATGCAATGGCAGCGCACCCGGTTTTGAGAACAAGCACGTTTTTCTTGACAAGCTCGCGCGTTACCGCGTTTATATATGAATCCAGCCTTGTTTTCGGATTGTTGCAGCCGACAATGCCGACAACCCCCTTGATTCTATCCTGAATAATGGCGTCGTTGAGCGGGCGAAAAGAACCACGATACGTTCCGCCAAGCATATACTTGATCGCATCAACGCTGAACCCCGCCACCAGCGGCTGCTTCACTGGAGGGACATACACTTTTCCGGCGTCGCGGTTTTTGTAATTGTCAACAGCGCGCTTGATCAGGTTCCTGGCGGATTCAAGCGCGTTGTCGCTGCTGAATTCGCAGGATACCGCGCCCACTGTTCTGGCGATTTCACTGGTGGCGATTATCTCCGTATGATATGCCCGCGCAACGTCCGGCAGACTGGGCATGCAGCACTGCACATCAATAATCATCATCTCAACGGCACCGGTTACAACGGCCAGTTCCTGCTGAAGAAAGTTCCCTGCGACCGGGATACCGTGACGCATCAGAATTTCATTGGCAGTACAGCAGATACCCGCCAGGGTAATTCCCTGCGCGCCCGCCTGCTGAGCATACTCGACCATATCCGGCGCGGCCACGGCAACCGCCAGCATCTCAGACAACTCCGGCTCATGACCGTGCACAACGATATTTACCGTATCCTTGTTCAATACTCCGAGATTGGCATCCCCGCGCACCGGTGAGGGCGTACCGAACAATATGTCGGAGACCATCGAAGCAATGCGCGATCCGCCCCAGCCGTCGGCAAGCGAAGTACGAAATGCCTGGAGCAACAGACTCCGGTAATCGTGGTCAACTCCCATATGGGTGCGGTGCATTGACTCAACAATCATTCGGTCGACACCCAGGGGCTCGACATGCTCGCTTTTCCAGGTGCCTTGCTCTTTCAGCGGCGCCAGCTTGAGCGTTTTGAGCGTGTTTTCCTGTTCGGTAAGCTCATTAAACAGGACATCGGCAAGCTCAGAGGCAATATCGGCAGTGTCGCGTCCTGAAATCTCGATATTGTATTGCCGGGCAATCCGTTTCAACGCTTTTTCATCCCTGATCTCATAACCGGGCACCGTGCCTTCTGCCGCTCTTTTCAGCAGCAGCACAAGATGGCGTCCATGGTCTGAGTGCGCTGCCGCACCCCCGACGACTTCACGCAGGTAATTGCGGGCCACAATAGTATCGGCATCCGCACCGCAAACACCACGAGGATTTTTTACCGTTATACGACACGGGCCCATATGACATATGCGGCAGCACACGCCCGATGTCCCGAATTTGCATTGCGCACCCTGACTGTCACTCCGGCTGAATACGATGTCGACCTTGTCGGTGCATGCTTTTGTAATTGCCTCCACCGATGCCGAATCGGTTGCCATCTCTTGCGGTTGTCGCGGTTGTTTGCTCATGATGGTCCTTCCGTATGGGCCTTACCGACCCGCTGCTGGTGCAAAATTATTATTTGTCAATCACCCTTGCGTGAATTAACAGCTCATCCACATTTTTTGTTATCTCATTATCATCGGGCAGATCAAGCAGGCTTTTTCCCTGCTCGAGATATTCCGCCACCGGATTATTCTCTGCTATGCCCAGGGTACACACCGCGCCGATATCCCGCGCAATATCTTTTGCCACCAAGGGAACGCCACCGTTTCGTACCCTGTTGACAATCAGTGCCACGTGCCCGTATGTAATCTGCATCTCATGGGTGACTTCATGGAGCCTCCGGATTGTTTCCAGGCCCCGCCTCGAGCTGTCGCCTATCATTGCCAGCAGATCGACATTCCGCACAATTCTCCGGGACAAATTTTCCATGCCGGCTTCATTGTCAAGAACAATATACGGATAGCTTTCGGCGATTTCGTTTAGCGTTGCTTTTAGTACGTTGTTTGCATAGCAGTAACACCCCGGACCTTCACTGCGTCCCATGGCAATAAAATCGAAATCGTTTGCCTCAATCAGGCTTTGCTCAATTTTAATTTGCAGCATTTCCTGTTTGGCGATGCCGTTGAGCGTGCTTTTTCCGGCCAGCAGCCGTGCTTCCTCGCGAACCGATCCGACCGATTTATCGGCCGTAATTCCCAGCGCGGCATCAAGGCATGTATTTGGATCGGCATCAACCGCAAGGACCGGCTTTTTCCCATGGCGGATAAGCTGACGGACAATCAGAGCAGAGAGCGTGGTTTTGCCAACACCGCCTTTTCCGGAAACTGCGATCAGCGTACTCATTGTTTTGTAACCTTTATGGTCAGTTTATCCAGAATGCCTTCAAATACACCAGCCTGGTCCATAGTAAGCGCGTCAAGTACGGAACGCTCTTCCCGGTCGGCCGTGCGGAGTTCCCGGCAAAAAGGTATCGTACCCACAATCTCGTATCCCTGCAATGCCTTCCTGACAAATGAATCCTCGCTGTCGCCGTCGATTTTATTTGCAACGAATGCCAATTTTTTCAGGCCGATCTCCCGGCTCATGCGAACAATCCGCTGCGCACTGTCTATGGAGCGACGGCCGGGTTCAACCACGATGATCAACAGATCAACACCCTGCGCGGTTGCGCGGCCCAGATGCTCAACACCGGCCTCCATGTCCATCACAAGAGCTTCATTTTTATAAAGCACCAGATCATTTACCAGCGCTTTCAACATCACATTCTCCGGGCAGGCACACCCCCCGCCCCCTGTGTTTGATGCTCCCAGCACAAGCAAAGCAACATCCTTATAATGTATTGCATATTTTTCTGCAATATCACCAACGACCGGATTGATTTTAAACATCTGGCCGAATTGCCGGACCTTTGCCCCGGTGCGCTCTTCAATTAGTTTTCGTTGCTGCGAAATCGGCACAAGTGCCTGCTGCATTTCAAAAGGCATTCCCAGAGCCGACGCCAGATTGGCATCCGGATCAGCATCCACCGCAAG
>WJKA01000571.1 GCA_014729375.1 Chitinivibrionales bacterium | reverse complement strand
TGCCGGTAGCATCGGCACGCTGAGCAGATCCGTCTTCATCGAGATGCCAGACACCTTCATAATCATACGAGGAAGAAAAAACCGCAGCGCCATTCGATTGCGATGAAGCTGATGCGTTCCCCCAGTACATTTCAAAGTTCTGGATATTGCTATTTCCAAAGACCGTATCGATTTTCACCCAGATTTCAGCAACCTGGTTTGCAGAATCCCATCGTTCTATTTCATAGCTAATGGCGGTTTGATTATCTGATTTCGAGAACCGTATATCATCACCATTGCCTTTCGCCTGCAAAAAATTGAAATTCGATGCATTAAGCCGGATTAAAACAGGGAAGTTATTGATATCCTGCGAAACATTGGCGCCGCTTGAAGTTGTATTGAGATAGAGTGTCTTGCTGTAAGCCCAGTTTTCATAAGGATCGCCACTGGAAACGCCATATTCATCAGCACCGATATCCCAGGCATTACCGATAGGCCGCAATTGATCGTCGATATCATCATCGATGCTGTTAATGATTGTATATCCCGAATCTATTGCACTTGAATTTGCTTTCAGGTGAAAATTTTCGGAGCCACTTGTCAATGAAATAAATTGATTTGAAGCGGTTTTGTTATAAAGGCAATTTGTGCCCGGCGCCGTATTATCGGAGCTCATGTTATTGCGGATCGTGCCCCAGGTTGCTCGCCAGTTCCTGAAATCTTGCACAGTACAATTCATGGATATGACATTTTGGACATGACCTGTAGAACCGTCCCTGATATCAATACCGCAATCGCCGCAATTATAGATTGTACTGTTTTCAATCGAAATTACGGCATTGTTTGCACTCTGTACAGCGTGTTTATTCATATTATAAATAATACAGTTCTGTATCGTTACATTCGGATTATTTACCGCTGCTTCAATCCCAACACCATCCTGATGATTATTATCATGTAACAAAAGGTATTTAAGCATAATGCTACCTGCAGCACACCCAATAGCTGCTTCAGCATTTGAATTTCTTATTTCAAGCCACTCGATAACCGAATGGTTTACAGAGATATTAATTTTCCCATCGAGAATAATCCCGCTCGATGATGTGCCGTCGTGACGATCATCCTCGTCAACAGTTATCCTGATTCTATCGCTTGAAGATGCATTGTAATGGTCTCCACTGCTTATGTTTATGTTTTCATCATAAACCCAGGGAGCGCTTCCTGCTTTTCGGTGGACAACAACTATCTGCTCGCCCTGACCATATAAATTTGCTGGAATGGAATCTATTGCCTGCTGTATCGTTGAATACGTATAGCCGTACCCTACGTTATATTCAGTTTGAGCCGCGACTTCATCACTTAAGAGCAGAGAAATAATTGACATACATAAAACCATGGGCCAAATGCCTTTTATCATTGTATTACCACCTTTTAATATTTTTACTTGCGGATAATAGTTATAATAAAAGTCATTCCTGCTTGTTCAGGCAATAAATATTTTGGCGAAGGGAAATAAAGTGTTCAGTAAAAACTGAGCACTTTCCTGTTTTTGATGTTAATTTGTGCATTGATTAACAAGATTCTAATAATTATTAATGACGTCAATTATTATATTTATTGAAAATTGACCAACGCGGTATTAATTGTTTAAAAGGAGGAGTGCATGCGCGATTTGTATTCGTACAATGATCCGCTTGAATACTTGAAAGATTTTATAGGTGAAAAGAAAAAGAAATGCAAATCATATTCACACCGGTTTATTATTGCCCGCCTGGGGCTGAGTTCATCATCGATTTTGTCACAGATTTTAAATGGCCATACAAAAATGAGCGATATATTTCTCGACCGCCTTATGCGATTTCTTGGCTTATCTCCTGAAGAAACCCATTATTTCCGCATATTGGTTGAATTCAAACAGGCGAAAACTGAATCAAAAAAGAAATTCTATTCGGACCAATTACAAAATTTTGCCGAATCGAAACCGGATATTGTATCGAGTTCACAGTTTCATATCTATAAAAAATGGTATTACAATGCCGTTCGTCTGGTGCTTACCTACTATAATTTCAAGGGAGATTACAAGGAGCTTGGCGAGCTTGTCTATCCACCGATAACAGAGAAAGAAGCCTGCGAGAGCATAGAACTGCTGCTCAAGCTCGGATTGATCGTTTATAACGAAAAAGGGATCCTCAAACCCGCAAATGCGGCAATTTCCAGCGGCAATTTCCAGCGGCGACATACCTGAAGGCGACAAAAAAAGCATTATCGATAATTTCCACAAGGAAAATCTCAAGCTCGCAAATGATTCAATCTCAAAATTTGATACGGACAAACGACAAATTGCAACTACCATGGTCAGTTTCTCTGAAAAGTCTCTTAAAGCAGCACGGGAAGAGCTGAAAAAGTGCAGAATGAGAATCCTGGAATTAGCAACGAGCGATTCGGCGCCGGATAAGATTTATCAATTTATTATGGCAGATTTTCCGGTGAGCAAGATTTAAAGGCCGGGTAAAGCGTGTTATGCCCTGCATGCTGGTCTGATACGTAAATTCCCGGGTTTGCGCTGCCGTTTTTCTTTACCACCACAAGGATATCCATATCGCTCTTGTATTCGTAGGTGATACCATCCTGCACGTATGAGTCTTCGACCCAGGCGCCGCGGGCATAGGAGCCGAAAAGGATTATTTTCTCGACCCTGGCGGCCTTTTTTATAATAGCAGAAATTCCGGCAAGCTCTTTTTGCTTATGCGCGGGGAGAAAAGAGAGATCGGTTTTCATTGTAATGAAAATAAATTGTTGCCGATTGAAATCCATCACAATTCGGCACGCTCAGTGCACCGCCCCATTACTCCCTGTTCTTCAATCCGATTATAATCATCATCAATCTCTTCCCGGTCACACCGCTCATCATCGAGTGCAAGTGCTTTGCGAAGGTTTTCGGAGAATGTGTTGTCTTTGAATTCGCTATCCGCAAAATATTGATGGTATTTTACCAGGTCCTCGCATCCGCATTCGGTCAGCACCGCGGCAAAGAACGGATCGGAACAGATATCGGTGGAAATATAAACGAACAGCGAATCGAGGCCGAAGTACTTTTTGGAATAGGTCTCGACCCGCAGCCGCTCATTGAGCATTCGTCCTTCGCTGGTGCTGGTGTTGGTAATGAAAAAAAATGTCCTGATAATCAACTTTTCACCTGTAAAATCGGTCAGCATATAGCCAATCTTGTGGTGGCCATGGTCTAAAGTGAAGAACAGTTCCCCCGATGGCCCCCGTGTTAATTGTGCGCCTTCAAAACTTATCGCGATAAGATAGCTGGTAATTGGAAGCGGCTCCAGGCGTTCCCCGGCCCGTTTCAAAGCGCATAATTTCGGGCCTTTGTCAACCAGTAATGAATATACTAATCACCGCTTTGCAAAGCAAGAAAAACATGGCTTATTATATCTATGCCGATCAGGATCGGCGTAGCTATATTTCCAGCACATAAGTATATTCCTGTAAAGTGTTTTGATTGCTGTTCCAAACATACGCCGAAAATCCCACTCAATGCTTGTATGCCGAAAAGATACTATAACGATTCTCATTCTTCATCCCCATCAATGG
>WJKA01000570.1 GCA_014729375.1 Chitinivibrionales bacterium | reverse complement strand
GGGGTGGAGTAACGAGAATAATGTCTTTTCTGCGCATGACCGGATTATCGTTGAATAAAAAAGTCCGGTCGGCGCCTGCACCACGCAAAACGACATCGCTATAGCGAATTGCCAGCGAGTAATCGTTGTTTCCCTGCGGTCGAATGCGATAGGTTCCGTCCGGAAGATACACCACGCCGCCGCCGGACTCACCGGCACTGTCAAGCGCTTGCTGGATAAGCGAGGTGACATCATCAGAACCGGTGTTGTCGGAATGGTAGGGGGCCTGTGTGATATCGATTATATTGTCGTTATGAGATGGGATTTCGCGTTCTCCCCGGTGATAGCCTGCATAGGAGAAATCGTGCAAAAATCGTCCCTGGGAATCGGTATAGCCGGGCTCCCAGCTTTCCGGATACAGACTGGATCGCCAGGTGAAACCGGATACTGCGAAAGAGAGAATAATTGCAGATGACAATACGACTCTGCTCATGATATATTCCTTTGTTACCGCTTTACGCGCGCATTTCCTTTCCAGATGCTCCACACCTGGTCTTCGTCGGACGGCTGCCCGTAGTCGGTGAGCATGGTGGTTGCCAGTGCACCGGTTGCCCAGCCGAACTGGACCCATTTTTCCGGATCCCATCCTTTAAGAATCGCAAACAGCATGCCGCCAACAAAGCCGTCACCGCCGCCGATACGGTCTAATACGGTGATCTGACGGGGCTCTACCACATGCCAGGCATCGCCTTCACGCATGATCGCACCCCACAGATGAGTATTGGTACTGACTACTTCACGAAGAGTCGTAGCGAACACCGATGCATTGGGATAGGCTTTCTTAACACGGTCGATCATGCCTTTGAATCCGTCAATTTTCGCACCAAGGCCTTCACCACCCGCTTCAGGGCCTTCAATACCGAGACAAAGCTGAAAATCTTCTTCATTGCCAACCAGGATATCGGCAATACCGGCGATTTCGTGGAAAATGCCGCGGAGCTCTTTTTCGCGGTTTTTCCAGAACGATGCGCGATAATTCAAATCAAAAGAGATACGGGTACCGTGCTTTTTTGCCGCACGGGCAAGCTCGAGGCAGAATGTCCCGGTATCAGGCGACAATGCACCGACCAGACCTGAAAGATGGATAACCTGGACCCCGTCACTGCCGAAAATCCGTTCGAGATCGAAATCCTTGACATTCAGCGTGCGGCCGACTTCGCCAGCCCGGTCGTTATGAACCCGCGGCCCGCGCGTCCCGTACCCGCTGTCGGCTATATTGAACTGGTGACGGTATCCCCAGGGACCGCCCTGATCAACATCTATGCCTTCATAGTCCATATGACGGCTCCCGAGATTGTCCTTGATAAAGCGGGCAATCGGACTGTCCTTCACAAACGTGGTAAGCACCTTTACCGGAAGCCCGAGAAATGATGAAACACTGGCAACATTGGTCTCGGCACTGGTTGCCTGCATGAAAAAATTCGTACTGCTGTAAACCGGCTGGCCGTTGACCGGTGTAATCCGGACGCCCATGCTGGTCGGCACAAGTAATGAATATTTGCAGTCTTTTTTGAGATCAATTTTCATGGAAAACTCCCTTCTGTAAAATTACTGATACATATATCCGCGAATTCATGATGAGTTATTCTATTGAAAATAATGAATTTGGTGAGGGATATAAAAGGCCGGAGCACAGAACGGAAATACGTAGGTGCACCATAAGCCGGTTTTTATATTTTTACAACAGTGGCGCCCCAGCCGCCAAAATTTTCCGGGGCCGGACAAAATGATACAACTTCAGGAATGCGCTCGAGAATAGCGTGAACGCTCCTGCGAAGAATTCCTTTGCCTTTGCCGTGAATAAGGTATATCTCACGAATGCCCTTTTTCCTGCATTCATTTATATAATCCGGCACCAGATCCTTGACATCACGCGGGCGGAACATATGCAGGTCCAGAATGCCGTCAACAGGAAGGTTTATGGCATCGGTTTTGTTCATAAGCTGCAACGAAAAATACATTATTCGCTTTACCCTGGAACAAATGGAATAGTATTGTTGGCAAACTAAAGCGGTTTTTCAGTATTTTGTTGCCGGAATTTGTATATTATTAAAGAAATAACCAGATTTTACCCTCTGATTTTAATGAATTATAATATTTGGTATAATTAAGTTAATTATGGTGATGTGTTTTTATAATTCAAAATGGTTATATTATTCATGATGCACCAGTGGTGCCCGGAATGTCTGAAAAAAAAATGAAATATATGGCTATTAGTGATTTCTAAATAATAAACGAGCATCTATTTTTAATCATATCAGGGGGATGCCATGATACAAAGCTTGAGAAAAATTTGCAGTATTTTCAGTATGGCAATTGTGGGCTGTTCGACGGTTTATGCTTCCTTAAATTATGTGGTTTCGCCAAAGGATTCAATTCTGGAGCATTTCGGGAAGCCGATTGATTCGCTGTGGTATTATTCGGAAGTCTATGAGGAGATAGAAAGCGGTGCTGTTCCGATTGTTGCACCTGATACTGCCTTCTGGATCGATTCAGTGTATGAAGAAGTTATGAATCCTTTTGCCGGCAAGGTTCCTGTATCGATGTCGCGGCCGTTTTCCGACTATCTTGTTGTCGGCACTGCGGATTCTTTTTTCATTGAGGAGGAGGGTGAATATACGTTCCGGGTAGTGGCGGATGATGCGCTGTTTCTGGTTATCGATGATGAGATTCTCAGTTCGGGCGACTCTGTTTTCATGTATGGTTCGATATCAGAGCCTCTGGAGCCGTCACGGGGTATTGACGGTATTCCTGAAGCGTCTGGTGAGTATGAGGTCACTCGAACGCTCAGTGCAGGCAATCATACAATGAAATTCTATTATTACCGGGGTGCATTCAACAGCAGTTCACGGGCCACGCTATACTGGAAGACGCCGTCATCAGATACGTTTGTCCCGATTCCTTCTACGGCATTTCCGCCGCGGGTCAATCTGGGCCCGATCGAGGTAGCAATCGAGGTCGGCCCGAACATGGAGTACTGTCTTCCGACATTGATATGTGATTCAACCTCGACATTTTCATTTTCTTTCACCTCGGGATGGATTGAAGGCCTGCCTTTTGCTGCGCGGTGGTATTTCTGGATTGGCTCCGACTCGATCGATTACAATATCATACCCGACGATGCATACTATGTTGAGTGCTCAACATTTACTTATGACACTGTGTTCGAGTGTACTGAGGAATCGCGGACTGTCTGGTATGCTTTCAGTGTTGAAACGGGCGGTCAGCGCCGTGATTACCCGATGGGGACGTGCGCTCCAATGGGCATCCAGGGGACCGGCGCAGCATCTGCAAAGAACACTTTTTTGGCAAAGGGCTTTTTCAGGCTGCCGGCTGCCGGCGTGGAATACTACGATTTTCTTGGAAGGAAAGTGGTACGAACTCCTGAGAAAACCGGCAAGCGTTCCGGGGTGGGGCCCCGAGGGGTATTGCTGAAAAAGGACCCGAATGGTGTAACAAAGGTCCTCGGGAGCGAATAACAGCCCGAAAGCCGGCTTAAGGCAAGCAAAAATCGTGTATGATTTTCCTACGCCTTGCCATTCAGCGTGTACCGTTTCCGGTATCCTGTCGGCGAAATACCGAACCGTTGCCGGAACAGGGTGGCAAAGTGGCGGGAGTTGTCGATTCCCACGTAATGTGCGATTTCTTTAATATCGACCCGGGTCTGGGTGAGCATGCGGGATGCTTTGTCCAGCCGGAGACTCGTTATAAATTTGGCCGGGGTGGAGAAAAAGCATTCATTCCAGTGCCTGAAAAAGCCGGCCAGGGAAAAACCATACTCCGAGGCCAGTTTTTCCAGATTGAACGGTTCCTGATAATGGTCCCGGATATACTGCTCGGCTTCACGGATCCGCTTTTCCGCATCGGTCAAACGGTGCTCGTGTTCGGCAATGCGGCTTTCGATGATTGCCATTTCCCCATGACGGTCTATTTTATCTGCTACTCCCGGGATTGAAAGCTTTAAGCTCAACTTGAGCAGCAGCTCAAGGTACATGGTTGTTGCGGGAAGGTTATGTATTGTCCAGAGG
>WJKA01000569.1 GCA_014729375.1 Chitinivibrionales bacterium | reverse complement strand
TTGCCTGTCTTGCCGCGGCTGAACATCGGTCGCTACTTATCGATATGGACCCCCAGGCAAATGCAACGACAGGATTCGGCATTGAAAAGGATGATGTCGAGTTGTCGATGTACGATATAATATCAGCCAGGGACCGGGGAAGTGAAAAAGTATCAATTGGTGATATAATTATTCAAAATCCTGATGTTGAATTTTTGCATTTAGCGCCGTCATCACCGGATCTGGCCGGTGCTGAAATTGAACTGGTCAATGCTATAGCCCGGGAAAAAAAGCTTGATCGTGCACTCCAGCAAATCCGCGAGAATTATGAGTACATTATCGTTGATTCTCCTCCCTCGCTCGGGCTTCTTACAATAAATGTGCTGACCGCTGCAGATTCGGTTTTAATCCCGATTCAATGCGAATATTATGCTCTTGAGGGACTTGCTGAATTGCTCAGCACGATTCGTCTGGTGCAGAAAAGCCTGAATTCGAAATTAACGATTGCCGGCGCGCTGCTCACCATGTATGACGGCAGACTGAATTTGTCCCGTCAGGTTGCAGAGGATGTAACGTCATATTTTTCGGGCAAGGTATTTAAGTCGGTTATCAACAGAAATGTAAAGCTATCTGAAGCGCCGTCATTTGGAAAGCCGATTATTTTTTACGATATAATGTCCTCGGGCGCGGATAACTACCTTAAGCTTGCAAAGGAAATAGCCGGTGATGACTAAGAAAAAGGTCCGTCGCGCACTGGGGCGTGGCTTGACAAACCTTATTCCGGTTGACAGTGAAGAGCACGGCAGTAATAATGAAGTCGTGCAGATCGACGCCTATTCAATCAGTACGAACCCATTTCAGCCCCGCACCGATTTTGATCAGGAAGAAATAGACGGTCTTGCAGAAAGCATCCGCGCACAGGGGCTTATCCAGCCCATTATTGTTCGCCGTAAAAATAACGGGTTTGAAATCGTTTCGGGCGAGAGGAGATTCAGGGCACTCAAGCAACTCAAATACGAGACAATACCTGCTATCGTCAAGCCGCAAATCAGCGATCATGACATGCTTGAAATGGCCCTTGTTGAAAATATTCAACGGGAGGACCTGAACGAAATTGAAAAAGCATATGCGTATCAGCGCCTTCTGCTGGAATGCAACCTCTCCCATGAAAAACTCTCGGAACGGGTGGGCAAAAGCAGAAGTGCAATCACCAACAGCCTTCGCCTGCTGAAGCTTCCCGGGGAACTTCAGAAGTATGTCCGCAAAGGCATACTTTCAATGGGACATGCCCGGGCCTTATGTGCACTTGACAATGAAAAAGAGCAAAAAAACCTGGCAAAGCAAATTGTCGAACAAGGATTATCAGTCCGGGAATGTGAAAGAATTTCCAAAGGCGAACAGTCTCCAGCGCGCAAAAACCGTACTTTAAAAAAAACCGTGCAACAGATCGATCCCGACACTAGAAACCTGATTGAAAAACTCGAACAGCACTTCGGTACGCCTGTGGCACTGAAAACCCAGCCCGGGGGCAGGGGCAAAATAGAAATCTCATTTCTCGGCAATGATGATCTAAATCGTATCCTTGATATTTTATTTTAGCGTTTTACCAATTATTTTAACCGGTGATGTTTTTCTGCAGCAGGAACGTAGTTTCCCGGCGATACAGAGAATTTTAGATACGATTTTCATGTAAGGCGCATATGAGCGGGAAAAAAAAATATTACACGGTCATGTTTGTTCCTGAAGATAATGCGCGTACATTTTCTATCCGGATTCACCGGAATATAATACGGACCTTCCTTCTCTTTCTTTTCTTGATTTGCAGTGGATTGATAATTCTCATTGTTTTTTCCGGGCAGATCAGCCTCAAGCTTCAGATGGTAGATGCTCTTCGTGAAGAAAATAAGCGACTGCAGGCAGAGAACAGCGCGCTTGCAGCTTCTTTTAAGAAGATGAAAAAAGTAGATGAGCTGAGTCAATATCTCAGCAACCTTGCCCATGCCGTTGGAGAAACACCACCTCAACCGCAACTGGCAACGAAAATCCCGGTGTCAGACCGCCAGCCGGCTCAGAATGAGTCAGAGCCGGTTGACACACAAATACATCCGGACCAGATTCCGGCATCAATACCGCTGATCAGTGCACCACTCGGCGGCTTCTGGTCATCTGTGCCGAATATCAGGCCGGTTGACGGCTGGATTACAAAAAGATTTGCACAAAATGAAGCCGAGAAAACCGGTTTCCATAAAGGACTTGATTTCGCAGCGACGGAAGGTACACCGGTGCGTGCGACCGCTCCCGGGATTGTTGCGAATGTTGAAAACGAGAAGTATTTCGGTCTGATGGTAACGATTGAACACAAATTCGGTTTTATCACGCGCTATGGTCATTGCTCCCAGGTCCTGGTATCAAAAGGCAGCAAGGTTGAACGCGGTCAGACAATCGCGCTGGTTGGGAATACCGGCTACTCTTCCGCACCGCATCTCCATTATGAGATAATCAAGGATGGCGAGCAGGTTGATCCTTCAAAATATATGTTCTTTAATGTTTATGAATAATACCCGGGAGGAGTTGATGGAAAACAAACACAGCAAGGGAGCATACACGCTGATCGGCGAGGGAAGCGTTATCGAGGGCGAAATTACGGTACCCCATCCGGTGCGTATTGACGGCACGCTGAAAGGCAAGCTCGAAACAACAGAAATGCTTACCCTTGGCAGCACAGGAGTCATTGAGGCTGATGTTATAGCAAAAAGCGCGATTGTCGGCGGTAAAATAATCGGCAACCTTGTTGCAGAGGACAGAGTTGAGCTTGAATCAAGAGCATCGCTGATTGGTGATTTAAAAGCCCGGGACCTGGTGATTAATGAAGGCGCGGTGTTTCACGGAAACTGCGAGATGGATAATGGGAAGAGCGAGAAGGTGTGAAATTATTCAGCATTTTTGCAAAGCAGCAATTCCGTTCCGCCCCGTTGCTGCTGAACAGGGGCTTTAAAAATGCACATTCTCCCCGCATTCATGCAATCTCCAGATGAATGTCAAGCGCGGGAGCGCTGTGAGTAATTGCCCCTGAAGAAATGTAATCCACACCGGATTCTGCCGTTTCGGCGATTGTCTTTTCATTTATTTTTCCGCTTGCTTCAAGCTTTACCTGGAGGTTTTCCTTCAGTATGTATTCGCAACATTTTTTCATATCAGCAGTGCTCATGTTATCCAGCATTATAATATCGGGGCTTTCACCGAGAGCATCATAAAACTGACCGATTGTCTGCACTTCGACCTCTATTTTAATCTGTCGGATTTCCCCGCAAAAGCTTTTTGCCTTTTTTATCGCTGCAGCAGGCCCGCCGGCAGCCTTGACATGTGTGTCTTTAATAAGAATCAAGTCGAAAAGCCCCATACGGTGATTGTAGCCGCCTCCTGCGGTTACCGCAGCTTTTTCAAGGCTGCGGAACCCGGGTGCCGTCTTTCTTGTGTCAAGCAGTAACGCCTTGGTATGGCTAATCAAAGAAACCATCTCGAATGTTTTTGTAGCAATGCCGCTCAAATGCTGAATAAAATTCAATGCAATTCTCTCGCCGGAAAGTATTCCCCGTATCGGCCCTTTAATCAGGCATATTGCGCTTTCGCAATCTACAACCGCACCATCCTGGAGCAGCGGTTTTACTGCGATTCGGGACTCAATTTTTTTATAGACCGGCTCAATACAATATGAACCGGCCAGTACGCCGTGTTCTTTGCTTTTAATAACGGCCGTAGCAGTCGCATCGGCGGTAAAAATTGCCTGAGAGGTTACGTCACCTGTTGTGCTCAAATCTTCCATAACGGCAAGCTCTATCAACCGGTCAAGGACCGGCGCGGTAATGTTATTCATTAAAGAACCCCCCGTGCAACGCCGAGATTGAATTCGACTGTGTTGTCTCCAATATCGATACGATTGTTCAGTAAGGGTGAACCATCTGCAGAAACAGGCGAAACATCAAGATAATAGAATCGGAGTCCGCCGTGGAGCGCCAGATTGAAAAAGAGCGGAACCGTCTGAACATCGAGTCCTGCACTGAATCCCCATGATGCAAAAGGCGCACTCCCGGGATAATACAACCCTCCTTTTTCCTGAGAAACAAATATTTTACCGTATTGTATCGGCTTAAGCAGGTGCTGATTTACGGAAACACCGAGATAAAAAGTAAAATCGGCAATATTTGACAGGGTATCGCTTTTATCTGCAATTGTGGCCCCTGTTTTTCCTATGGTTTGTTTATATCGGGCATCAACAGCCATTCCCGGTATTGGATTCATTCTGAAAAAAACATCGAAACCCCTGCTCGCTTTTTCTGATTGCAGTGACCTGTTCTGTGTTTGCAGGAAAAGTGAATCCTCCTCGGTGATTATCCTGCACCTGTTTGACGGATAGAAAGAGTGAAACTGTCCCCAAAGCAACCGTCCCGCTTCTACAATAAATCCTGCCCCGGTTTCAATGCCGTTGACAACCAGTTTACATGAAGGGATGCGTGTTACGTAGCCGTCGATAGCACCCCCGGCAATTTTCTGCGCGTATTCGCAGTTAAGCTGCAAATTCATATCAAAATTGCTGATAAGGTCCATGCCGATATCGACTTCATAAACATGAGCACTGGATTGCGGGAGAGAGTCTGCGGGAGGGATGGAGTCCGGATATACAAAGCGGGCACCCTTGTCAAAACCGGCTCCGTCATACTGGTTGAGGTCGAAATAGTAGCCGGCCCCCAGGTGATATATAATCGGTTTCCAGGATACATGGGCCCCGAGAATGCCGAATCGGACAAAATCCGACACAAAAATATTCGCACTAATATCCTCCAAGGTAACCGTTCCGGTAAAACCGAGCGGGTGATACAGCGAATAGTCGTTTTTGTTTGTCAATCTGTTGACAACCAGCCCGCTTCCAAGGGTCAGGTTTTCAAACGACCCTATCGATAGTTTAAAAAATCCTTTATCTCCCGAAACCGGAAAGCCCAGATCAAAATGATGGATAAGGTCCATAAACCCCGCCGTTTCGCTGAACTGGTGTACGCCAAGTCCTTCATAATTTGACGCAACGGAAAACCGAAGTCCGATATCCATGAAGGAGAGCGAATATGACGGGACAATGGTAAATGCAGGATAGAGCGCAGCATTTGACATTGCAAACGAAGATGTAAATTTTACTGCCGCGTTGTTGTCGAACAGGTATCCGGTTTTTTTTATCGGTGTGTATTGCTTCTTGTTTTTCTGTTGTTCTTCGAGAATGCTTTCATAAATCCGATTGAGAGTAAACACTCTTTTCTGAAACCCGCCCTCAACGCGCCCCTGGCCCGGCTTTCCCGCCATGAAGCCGTCGGCAAAATTTCTCCGGTTGGTAGAGCCGCGGTCATCGGTGGGCTGTATTCCGGCTGATGCAAGTTCTGAATCGATATATTCGCTTCCGAAAAAGTGTTTAAGCACAGCGACATGGCGGTAGGTGATATACAGCGGCGCGGTCGGTTCTTTGCCGGGAAAAACCATCGTTGTTTGGCCGGAATTAAGATTCAATGCTTCCTGCTGAGCGATGTTTCGGGCTTGGACATCTCCACCGATTACCTGAAAACCGGTTTCACCGGTTTTTTCTTCAACAATAGCGGAGACCGCTCCTTTGCCCGTTGTTGCAACGGCATTGGCCGTATATATGCTGATAAAACTTTTTGAGACTGCTTTAGCAAACACGCCCCCGGAAAAGAGTGTAACGCTGACATCAAGAATTTCCTCTCCGCCTTCCTCACTTTTAACAATATTGAGCAGAAGCTTTGAATTTGAGCCGAGTATAATTACATTGCGTTCGCCAAACGAAAGGATAATACGCGTTTGAAAAAAAGTTTCAACGATATCATTATCATATATCTTTTTGCCCAGGGCAAGGTCTTCCCAGGTTCTTTTCTGCGACCGCTGGATCTTGGCCGTACCTTCAAGAAGCGAAACCTCGAAGAACTGTTGGCCGGAGCACACGCCGAACAAACCGGATCCAATAATGAAGAGCGCGAATAAATAAGATGATCTGTTCATTATAATATGGGTATATTATTGCCTTGAGCCAAGTACTATAGTAAAATAGAATCAGTGTAGTACCATAGCTGTCATCAACATTTATAGTATACTATTGTATCATTAATGAAAAGAAATTTCATTATCAGTCGCCGAACAAAAAGGCAGTTTCGACGGTGAAACTTGTAATACAGATACCGTGTTATAATGAAGAGAAGACATTGCAGGAAGCAATCCACACGCTTCCCCGTTCTATAGAAGGCATTGATGAAATAGAAATACTTGTAATTGACGACGGCTCAACCGACCGGAGTGTTGAGGTTGCCGGGAATTCGGGGGCGCGGGTGGTTAAGCTTTCCCGTCACCTTGGCCTTGCCGATGCCTTTGCGACAGGGGTAAAGGCGGCGATTGAGCGGGGCGCCGATATACTGGTAAACACAGATGCCGATATGCAATACCCGCCGGAGCATATCGAGCGACTGGTCAGACCGATTCTTGACAGAGAGGCGGACATTTCAATTGGAGACCGGCTTTCGCATAAGTCCCGGCCGTTCTCGCCGGCTAAAATGCTGTTTGAACATCTGGGTACGGCGTTTGTGCGATCCATGTCGGGCGTCGACATCAAGGATGCTGCAAGCGGCTTTCGCGCATTCAGCAAAGAAGCCCTGGAGTTGATTTTTATTCACGGGAAATTCTCCTACACGCTCGAAAGTCTGGTACTTGCTGGAATGAGAAAGCTCAGGGTGGCGAATGTCACTATTCCGGTCAATCCACCGAAAAGAAAATCCCGTTTGTTCAGCAGCATGGGGCATTACATTGTCCAGTCGGTCTTCTCGGTGATACGTGCGTATCTGATGTACCATCCGCTGAAATTTTTTGTGTCGGTAGGACTCCTGTTCTTGGCGGCAGCGGCAGTTATCGGGTTCAGGTTCCTTCTGTTTTATTTCCTGGAGGGCGGCGCTGGTCATATCCAGTCGCTGATTTTGCTGGCGATCCTGGCGTTTTTCGGAGTGCTGAGTATTATTCTGGGCCTTGTCGGTGATGTTATCGCGGCAAACAGGCGCATTCTCGAAGAGCTTCGGCATACGGTGATGAAACAATCGAATGGGAAATGATTTCCCACGGAACACACGAAAAATTGCTGAAAAGAATAAGAACCACAGATAACACGGATAGCACAGATAATCAAGCAAAAAGAGTGAATAGCTAAAATGGTATCACGAGAGTTGCAGGCTATTGATGATTCTCACTCAAAGGGCGATATAAAAAAGGTAATTCCAGGATGGCTGTTTCACGCCCTGGTCTGGGGCTGGCTGATGCTGGTCAACGGGGTGTTTTTCTGGGGACGGTTTTCCAGGTCACGAGCGGTCCAGTCTTTTCTCGATACGATCGGATTATAATTCCATGGTGGCGATAGTATTACTGTTGATCAGCGCCAGTGCTATCGGCAATTATTTGTTATCCAGAATCCGGATTACCGAAAACAATCGTCTTGCGCATGGCGTCCTTGCCTGTGCCGCCGGGCTTGGGATATGGTGTTATTGCCTGCTCGTGCTTGGCTATGCCGGCATGCTTAACAAGTGGGCGTTCCTTGCGCTTGCCGTGGTGACATCCATACCGGCCGTCCGGTCATTTTTCCGGAAAAAGCAATGGCAGCACATGCTGAAGTCGCACAACCCCCTCTCCCGATTCGAATTGACCGTGTTGCTTATTTTTTTTGTTGTTGCTGCAGTTACGCTTGTCTGCTGCTATGCTCCGGTCGTTGGCGGGATTGGTAATGATGAAATCGGAATACATATCACCGTACCCCATGAATGGCTCCGGGATGGAAGAATTTCATCTCTACCATACATGGTGCACCATCTTGCCGGCCATGCAGAGCTTCTGTTTGCTTATGCTATGGCATTTTCGGGTGAGACCGGCGCGCGGTTGATGTCATGGACATTCATGCTCTTGTGCTCGCTGCTGATCTATTCAATGGCGGAACGGAAAACCGGGCGGCCTGCAGCATTGCTTGCGAGTGCTTTTGTTGTTGTCAATCCCCTGATATTCAGGACCTCGTTTATCGGCTTTATCGACTTTCCCGCAACATTTTACATTCTTTTGTCGATGTGGCGTCTGATGAGGTTTTCTGAAAAAAAAGAATTTAAAGAGATACTTCTCTCGGCCATTTTCCTCGGCATAGCGTGCGGGGTTAAACCGACCGGATTGTTTTATGCGCTCACCAACAGTGGGTTCCTGGTTTTGATCATGGCGCGATACCACCGGGAAAACCCTTTTCCCATTGTAAAATATGTGATGATCTTTTGCGCAGTGACGGCAGTTCTGGGATCACCCTGGATTGTCCGGAACCTCCTTTTGACCGGAAGCCCCACATTTCCGCCGCCGCTGTTTATCTACCGGCTGAACAACTACGAACCCCTTACCTTTGCCGGGCAACAGTTGACATTTGATAATGCGAAGGAATATATGGACTACTATCCTTCACGGGTCCGCCCCTATGGCCTGGGGATAAAGAATTATTTCCTGCTTCCCTGGAATATCACCATACATCCAGAGTCCTTTTCGATCGGCGATTCGGTCGGGACGCTTATTCTTTCGTTTATTCCGCTGGTTTTTCTGTTCGGAAGAAGGCCCCGGTGGGTGAATGCAATACTGATGTACAGTTTTCTTGCCGCAACGGTCCTGTATTTTCTTATTATTCCCGAAGCCCGCTATTTGGTTGGCGTGTTCATGCTGCTGAGCATCGTGTGCGCGTGGGTAGCCTTTCGTCTTTTTGCCCGATATCCGACCGGAATAATTACGGCTGCAGTTATCGGGACCAATATGGCATTTTCACTGGCTGTTCTCGGACGAATATGCCTGCCGCAGCTTAAAAGCGTTGCAAGCAGCCGATACCGGCATGAATACCGGAAAAAGCACACGCCGTTCTTTGAAGCATTTTCCTGGCTTAACAGGCGCGATTCGGAAAAAATTGTCGTTCCGTATGCGAGCCAGGTGTTCTATTATCTGGATGATAGCTACATAGTAGATAGCGACGCGTTAAATGAACCATCAAAGCACAGAGGAGCATATTTGCTCGATATCGATTATTCACAGACGCTCGGACGGTCTTTTGAAAATCAACGGCATGAATATACGGTTGATGAAGAGGACCGGTTTTTGACGCTGGTTTTTGATGGCCCCGATGCGCGGATTTATAAATTCAAGGATTAGTCGTTGCTTATGACCGCTTTAACTCGAACAGGAAAATCAAACCTTGCGCATAAATGGAAACAGATAGCTTTATTATTTGTGTTTTCTTCATGCATGTATTTCCCGTTTATACACCAGGCGTTTCATATCGACGCCGACATTCTTCTTTATGCATCGCAGCAGATCCTGAAAGACCCGTTAAACCCTCCGTCGGGAGAATATGGTGAGCGGATGCTCTTTCATACCACCATGCCTGCTTCGAGTGCCTGGTATCGATGTGCTCATCCGCCATTATTGCCGCTTCTTCTGGCGCCACTTACCCGCATCGCACAGAACAGGGAATGGATGTTCCATAGTGTTTTATTTATTTCTTACATTCTGGCGGTGATCGGAGGATGGTTTTTCTTAGGGCTTTTTTTCACGGCCCGCGAGCAATTACTCGGAGCTCTTCTCTGGGCAGTGTGCCCGGCTGTGGTTGTCAACAGCCACACGGTTATGTGGGACATAACAATAACGGCCATGATACTATGGGCGCTGGCACTGTTTATTGCAGGGGTGCGAAGAAGCAGTCGGAAAATGATTTTTCTTGCCGGACTGATCACCGGAATTGGCGCAATAACAAAGTCAAACGTGTTTCCTGTTTATCTGGCCGCAGGTACATCGCTTATTATAATGAAAAGATGGCGAGATTTGATGTTGTGGTCGCTGCCGGCAGTTTTTTTCCCTCTCCTGTGGATATTCCACACAATGAATTTATACGGAAAAATCCAGTATCTTTCAACAGGTATCATGAGTACCTGCCTGGGAGATTATCGCTACCGCTTTGAACGAATGGCCGGATATATGGGAGGAGCGATATGCCTTCCGGTATTCTGGTTCTGGCTTGCAGTTCGAAACAGGAATACCATCTCCCTCGTGGTCATATCAACCGGCTGCTTTATATGGAGCGCGCTTCTTTTTCTAATCGTGCGCCACCCGATATGGATTGCCTTTGCATACTGGATATTTTCTTCGGCCGGATGCTGGGTACTTTTCAAATTAATACAAATCGGTGTCCCCCGCTCCCGTTGTTACGAACAAACAACAATAAGGATATTTGTCGGAAGCTATGCCACCCTTTTGCTCTTTTTTCCTACTGCCAGCATTCGGTATATGCTTCCTCTTCTGTTTACGGCCCTGCTCTTGTTTGTCTACGAAGTATCGAAACGTGAGTATCGCGAGCAAAAAGTATTCTGGAGCGCTGTACTGTTATTTACTCTGCCGTTGAGTATTCTGCTCAGTATCGGAGATTATCTCTTTTGTGAGGCAGACAAGCGTCTTCCGGAGGACTTGATCAAAAGAGGATATGGGCCATCGGAAACATGGTACTACGGAAGGCTTTCTTTTGCATATTATCTTCATCAGGCAGGATTTAGATTTCTGGGAGTCGATCAACCGGGTCCTTTTAAGGGTGATTACATTATCCACGAAACAGTCCCGGGTGATTGCAATTTCAGAGAACGACTTCCGCAAGAATTTAAAACTGTGCCGGTTGATTCGCTGGAATATTTTAATTATCCTGTGCGGACAAAAGGTTATTTTGCAGGTTTTTATGGAAGCGGCAGATTGCCTTATACACTGAAATTCAACCGGCCGCAACGGGCATTTTGGATATACCGTATCGAAAAACACCTGCCGCCACAGGAGGCCGGGCAATGAAGTCGCCTCCTGTGTGGAATATTGTTTTCATCTGGTTCTTTTTGTCGCTGATGGTTTTCTATTCGGGACATCTG
>WJKA01000568.1 GCA_014729375.1 Chitinivibrionales bacterium | reverse complement strand
CGACTGGAGTGCCGGACATGACTGGGGGGAACCGCAGTGGCCTGTCTACGAGGCGCAGCCCTCCCATACGCAGACGGATTGCCCGCAGCCGGAAAAATGGCGTGTATCTATTGTAAATAATATGCTTGTCCTGGGACCGTGGATACGCGGGGACCGTTCGGTAAGGATATTTGACGGGCACGGAAGATTGATGTTGCGAAAAACGCTGTTGGATACAAATGAAAATACAATAAGCCTGGAAGGGTATGGGAACGGCGTTTTCTTTATCAGAATATCAAACCAATTTGCAGAAAGAACCATAAAGCTGATCAAGAGTTGATCATTGCTTTTTATTCAAAGAAAGGCGGCAGTGCATGAAATTTCCGGCAGCGGCTGTATGTGTTCTGACAGGGGCCCTCTGGGCATCGAGCTGTGCAATCAGCGGAATCGGGGTCGCGGATGTCCACTCTCCGCAAGGTTCGGGTATCGTTGCATTTTTTATCCGGGACAATGTCCAGATCGACTCGATCTGGCTTGCTCACGATTCCGGGGTCCGGACGCTCCGCTCACCGAGCATAAACGTGCAGGGCAGCCATTGCGCGTTTTTCCGTCAAAGCGGCGCTGACTGGACGATTTCCGTCATGCGTATCGGCGGGGTGAGCAAAATGATGAAGGACCTGGTGACCTTTACACCAAATGATGCCGGCAAAGGCAGGATCCGCTCCATTCTCCTTTTCTGGGCTGATGATGATTATGTCTGGTACTGCAAAGAGCTTTTTCCCGGCGAAATCTGGCGTGTCAACGTACATACACTGGCGAATGAACATGTATGCACGATTCCGGGCAATTCACTCGGATTCAATATATCACGCGATCGCCGTTTTATAGTGGGCAACAGCGGCTCGGTGTTTCTTCATGAGATTCCCGACCTGTCATCTGCATCGCTTCCCTTTACACTCCAGCTTTCGAATACTCCCTGGAATGAGGGAGGGACCGCGTACTCGGGCATGTGCGGGCAGGGGGTGTCGCCGACTGGATTATATGTCAAGCATAATGAAGGCTCGGGCCATGATGGTATCGGCTTACAGCACCTCAATCCGGCTACCAATCAACTTGAAAAAATGGCCTCGATCAAGCAGGGGCAATGGAATGCATGGGAAATGTCGCACGATGCCGCATCGCTGGATGCACCGGACAGTATCGATAACGTATTCCAGACAATCGGTACCGGCAATACCACCGAGCAGAACACCGGATGGGCCTGTAATTCGGATTTGTGGACGCTGAACATAGCCGGATGGGCGCCCGGGGGAAGATATCCCGAACAGGGATGCAATCTGGGAATGATTCATGTGCTCGAAGAAAAATCGCTTAACATAACGCGGTTTCCGCATATCTATTATATCGGAGAGGAGTTCAATACCTGGCACGGTGATTTCTGGTTAAGCGCTCCTGTTGAAGATATTGCCGAACAGTATCGTGATGAACTGGAAACCCGGAACAGCTATCAGGTCGAGGGTACCGATGAATATGCCGTTCAAATATCTGAACTGCTGCCTGTCAACAGTGCGGCACGACCGGGAGTACGTGCCGTTCAGGTGGGCAATAATATCGCTATATCCGTGAATATGCCTGGAAAATATGAGATAATAAGTCCTGATGGAAGAATAATGGATTCAGGTACTACTGCGGGACGACAGGTAATCATTTCCAAAGCCGTCCCGGGATCCGGAATTGCTCTTATACGAGTCCGTTCGGGTGAAAAAACGGTTTCGGCAAAGTTTGTAGCAAGATAAAATAAGATCGGGGATTGCCGTATGGCCGATAAACCCAATGTTCTGTTTGTCGTTGTCGATGACCTCCGGCCTCAGCTTGGATGTTACGGTCAGGAGTGGATTATCTCTCCCCATACCGACCGTCTGGCCGAAGAAGGCATTCTGTTTGAGCGTGCATATTGTCAACAGGCGCTTTGTGCGCCCTCACGGGCAAGCGTGCTGTCGGGATGCCGCCCCGATACGATCGGTATTTATGACCTGTTTCATCCGGTGCGGTCCACGGTCCCCGATATCCTGACACTCCCGCAGCATTTCAAGAACAACGGCTACGAAACGGTCTCAATCGGCAAGGTGTATCATCATGCCGACGATGATCTTCAGGGGTGGAGCGCTCCGCCGTTCCAGTCGGTGGGTGACTGGAGAGGATTCGGGTATCTTACCGATGAAGCGATCGAGATCATGACTGCGTGCGATGTCGAGCGGCGTAAAAAGAAAGCCCGGTGGCTGGGAATCGGACCCGCGTTTGAAGCCGCGGAGGTGGGGGATGAGGCCTATCAGGACGGTGCGGATGCTGCAGCGGCAATAAAGGAGCTAAATCGTCTGGCGAAACTGCACAAACCGTTTTTTTGTGCACTGGGATTTCACAAACCGCATCTTCCGTTCAACGCGCCGAAACGGTACTGGGATATATACAAAAGGGGAAATGTTCCCCTCGCGCTCAATCCCTTTGCACCCGAGAATGTCACCGAATTCTCGCTGGAGGATTTCGGCGAGCTGCGCTCTTATTTCGGCATGCCGCAAGAAGGCCCTGTTCCCGAAAGTATCGCACAAACACTGGTCCACGGCTATGCAGCTTGTGTTACTTACATGGATACCCAGTTTGGTAAGGTCCTCGATGAGCTTGACAGGCTCAAACTCAGGGATAATACGATTATTATTTACTGGGGGGATCACGGCTGGAAACTCGGCGAGCATGCAAGCTGGTGTAAACATTCAAACTTCGAGATCGATGCACGCGCACCGATGATTGTCAGTGTCCCCGGAACGGGATCAAAACGCGCGCGGACGCAGGGTATGGTGGAATTTGTCGATATCTATCCCACTCTTGTCGACCTGTGCGACCTCGAAATTCCGGAGCATTGCGAAGGATTGAGTTTTGCACCTCTGATCCATATCCCCGGCCAAAAATGGAAAGACGCGGCGTTCAGTCAGTTTCCCCGGAGAAACGATCAGGTTATGGGATACACGGTTCGAACGGAACAGTACCGGTATACGG
>WJKA01000006.1 GCA_014729375.1 Chitinivibrionales bacterium | reverse complement strand
GCTGTAACCTTCCTCGAAATAGCCCCGCAAGCCCATGAATTCATTGGATAAACTGAATATCGATTCAGAAACGCGCTGTTTTTCCGGATGAAAACCCTTTTCTGTTACGTTCCACGCATCGCCGGCCAGATACCGGTCAGCCACTTTAGCCATGAATAGTGTCCCTTCTGAGATTTCATGAGATTTCATAAAGTAAGCAAAGGTGTATAAAATAATTATTCGGAGAAGACAGGAAAATTTCAGACAGGATTTTCAGGATTGGCAGGAACCACCGTTCGACCTTAAATGTTCAGCCTTCAACCTTCAACCGCTCCCATTCTTTTGCCACCGCGTCTTCATCATTGCTCCACTCGGAGATAGAATCTGCAGCCTGTTTTGCCCCTGGCGTAGCATTGTGCATGGCAATGCCGCGGCCTGCAGCCTGAAGCATCGGAATATCATTATCCGCATCACCGAATGCGATGACATCGTCCAGGTCAACAGAATATGCATCCGCCAATGCTTCAAGTCCCCGCGCCTTGTTGGCCTGAGGGTTGAGAAATTCCAGATAATAGTCCCATGACCGCACAACATAAACAGATCCATCAAATGTTTTTTTCATCGATTCCTCTTCCCTGTCAAGCTCCTTCGGGTCGCCGACAAAAATGATTTTAAAAGGAGATCGGCCCCTGAGCGTTTCAAACGAATCAATAAAATTGTACTCTGTTCTTGTCTGATTGTAATAGAGTTCAATCCATTTGTCGCTGAGTCCGGTCCGGGTTGAAAACAGCTTGCCGTCGTGGTAAAAATTGAAAGCATATGGTTTATTGTGAGCATAATCGATAAGAAAATCGACATGGTCCGGCTCAAGCCTGGCAGAGTATATCAATTCGTTGTTATGCTTTTTCCCCCTAAATACCGCGGCCCCGTTCAGGGTCAGGATTGCAGGATCCACAGCAGGATCGGTTGTATACTGCGCCACGCTCGATGCCAGCCTTCCGCTGGCAAGCGCCACAATGCCGCCTGAGGCAACTATTTCCTGCAAAGCAGCAGCGTTTGCCGGAGAGATCTGCTTTCCGGAATTAAGAAGAGTCCCGTCAAGATCAAATGCAAACAGATTTTTTGTCATGGATTACCCATCAGGTTGTGCTGTGTTCAAAAACCTGAACCAGAAAGGTACGAAAACGTTTGCCTTCTCCCCGGATATTTCTTTCGTTTTCCTCCATGTCCGGCTCTGCCCATACCACTTCGGAACACCCCCTTACGATAAACGATCTTTTTTCTCTCGCCTTCACTATTTCTTCGAATCAAAATAGATAATGGCTGCAGCCATGATTGCATGCTGGAACATATCGGCCCGGCTTCAGACCGTTGTCCGCCGATTATGCGTATTCTATTTTCTGGATATAGTTATTTTAAAAGGAGAAATATGGATAAGCTCAGTGTTATTATTGTTGCTGCCGGTGAAGGCAAGCGCCTGGGGCGGGAGACTCCCAAGGCATTTGTACCCTTAGGGGGCAAGCCGCTTTTTGCGCATTCGCTGCTTGCATTCGACTCGTTTCCGGAAACAGGAGAGCTTTTTCTGGTCGTCGCGCCGTCAATGACAGGGAAAGCGATCGATAGTATCGGGTCGATGAATTGCCAACATGAAGTCACCATTGTTGCCGGAGGTGAGCACCGGTGGCAGTCTGCGGAAAGCGGGGTGCGTGCCTGCAATCCTGATTCCGACTGGGTACTTATCCACGATGCTGCGCGACCCTTTATCACCCATGAAATCATCGCTGCGCTGGTGGAGAAAAAACCGGCGTTCAGGTGTGTAATAACAGCAATACCGGAAAACGACACAATCCGTCGCATCGATGGCGACCTGTGTCTTGAAACGGTTGACCGGTCATCGCTGATACGGGTCGGAACCCCCCAGCTTTTTCATCAGCAAACACTGCTCAAGGCCTTTAATCGTGCCCCAACGCTTGCCAATCCGCCCACTGATGAAGCCATGCTTATGGAGCATATCGGTATTCCGGTCGGCTATGCACCGGGCGATCCTCTCAACTTTAAAATTACTACCGAAAAGGACCTGTTTCTTGCCGAAGCGCTCATTGCACAAAAAAAATAGGTGCTCCTGGGCAGGCGATGACCCCGCGTATATCGCCTATCACGATAACGAATGGGGCATTCCCGTGCATGATGATACAAAGCTTTTTGAAATGCTTGTCCTGGAGGGATTTCAGGCCGGCCTGAGCTGGATCACCATACTCAAAAAACGGGACAATTTCAGAAAAGCATTCAGCAACTGGAACTGGAACAAGGTGGCCAGGTATACCGACCGGGATATCGAGCGCCTGATGAAAGACAAGGGGATTATCCGGAACCGGTTGAAAATACAGGCGGCAATCAATAATGCCCAGCGGTTTATCGAAATCCGCAAAGAATTCGGCTCCTTTGACACCTACATGTGGCAGTTTACAAATAACAAGACCTTCCGGCCGGAAAAACGGGCGAAAACATGGAAAGAAATTCCTGCAAGAACCAAAGAGTCCGATGCCATGAGCAAAGACCTGAAAAAAAGAGGCTTTTCTTTTGTCGGTCCAGTAATCTGTTATGCCCACATGCAGGCAGTGGGCATGGTTGATGATCACATTAAAGGCTGCTGGCGCTGCTCGCGCATTTGAAAATGCCGGTCCCTTTAAGCTATAATTAGTTGATGCATCAGTTTTTCCTTATTTTAACAGGCATTGTGCTCACATGCACCTGTTGTTTTGCGAAACCCGACGGAGAAAAACGCCCGTTCAGCGTGCCCGCGCTGCAGTGGCTGCTTGACCGGAAAGAATATGGCCGCTTTGACTTTTTTATTAATGATTATATCCAACAGCACCCTGACACGGCAGTCCTTCACATCCTGAAAAGCGACCGGTTTTTTGCCGAAGCGCTCGAACATCCGGTGCAAAAGGTTACTGCAACGCAAACGGCGGACCCCACCGGCGGGATTCCCCGCAAATACGCTCCCTATATTTATCAGTCAAGAAACACAATCACAAGAAAACAGGTGTTTTTTTATAATGATTCGCTGACAACGCGTGCGTTTAATTCGATCGACACGGCAATTGCCCTGGTTCCCGACAGCAGTGAGTTGTACGGGAAAAAGTGCTCGATGGCCTCACAGGCTTTACGGCCGGGCATTCTCGCTTCATGCGTGACGGACTATATCAGGCGGTTCGGCTGCGATACAATAATCACAAAAACAGTATATGACCTTCTCGGCAACAAAAAAGCCGGAAACCTGGACTCAACAAGCCTGGCATTTTTGAAAAAAGCAGTGCTCCCCTGCCCTTCCGACAACGCATTTGATAAGGGAAACGCCGAAAAACACATTGCCGAATGGTTCATATCCCGCGGGAAGCCGGACAGCGCTTTTTCATTGCTGAATAGCGCGCTTGAATCAGACCCATCAGATGCCTCCCTGCTCAACGCCGGATTCAAAGTCGCATGCGTAAACGGCTCTTTTGCCCAGGCGTGCGATTTCGCGCTCAATCGGTATGAGCAAACCGGCGCTCTATTCGATCTTGAGCGCGCGGCTCTTGCAGCACTGGCGTGCGACACTGTCCGGGCGCGGCAAATCCATGCCAGACTCGAAACAATGCCCGGCTATGATCCGGAAAAATCATTGACCCGCGAATTCTTTTCCTCATCAAGCTCTGTCAACCCTGTTTTCCAGGGCGATCTGCTCTATCTGAATTTTCCGGCAATACAGGTCCGGTATAACAGGACCGGCGATATTATCGAACACCATTTCAGCAAAGCCGGGGTATTTTATGCACTGTCGCAATATGACAGCGCAGGATATTATAACCTGAATCTCATGCGACGGATCAAATCAGAGCATGAGCTGAGTTTCAGAACATTGTATAATCTCGCCGCGGAGCAGTATGCCATGAGGCAGTACGCGCTTTCTCATCAGCGTTTTCTGGAACTGTACCGCTACTATCATGACAAACGGGACGCTTCAGTGCACTATGCTCTTGCAGTTACCTACGAGGCGATCGGAGACCTCGGCAATGCCCGGTATCATTATGAGTTTGTGCACAAGCTTGCGCAGAGCGATACTCCTGTTGAGAATGAGCTCAAGTCTCTCGCTGCATACAGCCTCAGCCATCTCGGGGAGAAGAAAAAGATTATGCTCAAGGAGGAGATGCGGCCGGAATAAACCGTGCGGCCGTTGCCTTGAACTGGACCCAGACTTTTTTTCCGCACTCAAGGTTCATTTCACTGCATGATTGTCCGGTTACACGGGCAACTATGTCAATACCGGTATCAATGGCAATTTCAACGCCGTTTCCAGTGGGGATGATATCGACAATTGTGCCTTCAAAAATATTTCGCGCGCTTGACTCGGGCTTTGCAAGCGACAACGTGACGTCTTCACTGCGAATTGCGATAAATCCGTTGCCGGGCCGGGCGTCGACGGCAACGGACATTGTCAACGGACCGGTGAGAAATGTGCCGGTGGTTGCCGCACCGTGCTTTGTCCGCACAAGTGACCCCTCATAAAAATTCTTTATCCCGGTAAACCTTGCAACGAATTCTGATTTGGGACACATGAATATTTCCCGGGGGTTGCCGCTCTGCACAATTGTCCCGCGCTCCATCACAGCGATTCGCGACGCCAGTGAAATCGCTTCTTCGTAGTCGTGCGTGACATGTATCATGGTGATTCCGGAGCGGTTGAGCTCTCTGAGAATGCTGCGGATACCGGCCCGCGCCCGAATATCGAGCGAAGACAATGGCTCGTCAAGCATAAGAATTTTCGGCCGCACCGCCAGTGCCCGGGCAAGCGCGACACGCTGTGACTCTCCTCCCGAAAGTGTGCCCGGTTTCCTGCCGAGAAGCTGCTCGATCTGCAGTTCCCGGGCAAGCGCCCTCACCCGTGCCGAACGCTCGGGTTTTGCTTTCACGCGGCCGTGCAGTCCGTATTCGATGTTTTGCCAAACGGTCATATGAGGAAACAAGGCCTGGTCCTGGTAGACAATACTGATCTGCGGTCCTTTTGCCGCATTCGATTCATGCCGGATACCGTCGACAAAAATCTCTCCACTGTCCGGAGGCGTCATCCCGCCGATTGCCTCCACAAGAACTGTTTTTCCGACGCCCGATTCGCCAAGGAGAACAAAATACTCCCCCCGGGAAACTTCGAACGAGATGTTACGAATCGAGAAGCCGCCGCGTGTTTTCGAGATGTTTTTTACTGAAAGAATTTTCTTTTCTCCCCTGAAATAGATCTGAGAACAATGAAGAAAACCAGGCAGACTGAAATAAAGACGACTGAAACCGGCCGCGCATATTTCAGGCCGAACGCACCGAATCGCTCGAAAATCAGCACCGGCGTAATCATCGGATGATAGGCGATTATTATCACCGCGCCGAATTCGCTCATTCCCCGGGCAAACATAAGCACCAGCCCGGATACGATTGACCGTGATGCAAGGGGAACCGAAATTGTGAAAAAAGTTCTTATCGGTGATGCGCCAAGGTTGCGCGCCACATTTTCATAACGCTGCGGTACCGCGGCAAATCCGTCACGTGAAGCATTAATCAAAAACGGCAGGCTGACAAACGCCATTGCCGCCATGATCCCTGCATAGCCGCCGACAAATTCGATTCCCAGTGCACCGAACGCCTTTCCCGCAATCGTATCGCGCGAAAACACGCCAAGCAGCGCAATCCCTGCCGCCGAGTGCGGAATTACTATCGGTAAATCAATTGTTCCGTTGACAAAACGCTTTAAAGGAAACTGTGCCCGGGCAAGAAGATAGGCCAGCGGTACCGCGGCGATCGCAAAAACCGCTGTTGCTGCCATCGACGTCCACAGGGTAAGCATAATGCTGCCGCGTACTTCTTTGTCTGCAGCAGTTTCTGCAAACACGCCCGGCGATACCTGAAGAAACATTGCAGCAAGAGGGGCGATAATAAACAGAAGTACTACTCCGCCGAGTAACGAAAATACAAGAAACATGCGTGAGCATCTCTTTTCAGCATTCATACCGGTATCTATTCCTTGTCGGGAAGAGCATATTTTCTGAGTGGTGCCGGAATGGAACTGTAATGCCGTGTTGCTGAAGGAACGGTTGAGGGCTGGCCGTTGTGTTCCATGATTTGCATTCCTTTGTTTTCGTCAAGCAAAAAGCGCATGAACGCCAATGCACCATCAGGATTGGGAGCATCGGACGGTATTGTTGCGCCATAGACCATTGCAGCGCCGGATTTCGATATGGTTGTGCCCGGTTTTTTACCTGAAATGTTTACCGTTGCTCTGCTGTAAAAATTGTTGAGCTCCGTTTTCTTGAGATTGATACTGTCCGGAAGAATAATATAATCCAGGGTATGTTGTGCAGCCACCGAACGGTACAGGAACAGGTAATCGATCGTGTGTGATTCAAGGAGCGCCAGAAGGTCGACTTCCTTGGGCCTGATATATTTGCGGTCCTTTTTCAGAAACGCGTCAGCAAGACCGGGCCTTCCATAGTAATGC
>WJKA01000567.1 GCA_014729375.1 Chitinivibrionales bacterium | reverse complement strand
ATAACGCCCTTTTGTTAAGCTTGAACCAAAGCAAACGGCACCCCTTTTATGGCGGTTAAGTGCGGAATGTAGGCTTAGAGTCCGGTTTTGGAGTCATTTTTTACCTGATAAGCAGAAGAAAGCCGCCCATGTAATTTCCCGAAACCGGCATCAATGCATCGAAACCAGATTGTCGCCTCTGATACTAAAAGTACTCGCTGATATTCCAGCTACCGGCGGCTGTTCATTTGTTTCTGATAAATATTCCGCGCCCGGCTCTTTCAGAACATGGATATCTTTAGAATCGTCAACTACGACCGCCTGCCGCCCCTTGCCCTTCTTGTCAAGGTGTGTGGTAAATGAATCAATGAAATTTTTATCTCCAACAGCTATGCTTGACGTCCAGAATTCCTGTCTTTTCTCAAACGATGGGAAAAAATGTGGATCGAATTTTATTTTCTGGTAGAGATCAATAAATTCCTCTTTGCTTTTTACGTTTGCAAGCTTTTTCAAGCGTTGCATGTCAATTATTCGAGTACCTGGACGCCTGCTCCTGATTTCCCGATAGCCACAATGAAGCCAATCTTCAGGTTTTTTTACCTCTCCTGCACGAATCATATTATTATCGATATAAATCATGCATCGTATTAAATGGTTCCCGGATTGAACCGCCGTCGCATGATATCTGTCTTCCCAGAACGCGCCTTTTCTATCTTTACGTGCATTATAGTTTTCTGCAGTGCATCCTTCATCCAATTGCATGCTTCGCCATATCGCATCCGCTTTTCCGGTATCGAACACCAAAAGATGTATATGATTGCAGGTAACAGTATAATTCAACACCGAAAGACCATGTTTCTTCACAGCCTTATTAAGCCATGAAATCCATCGTGTCCGATCCTCCGAGAATTTCAGTAAGAATGCTTTATTATGGCATCGATGGGTAATGTGCCAGATATGGTCCGGCAAAAAATGTCGATTTGCCCTTGGCAAAATAGCGGCCTTTTATTAATTTTTTATAGCTCAAAGTATTTTTGGATATTAAAAATATTTAAGGAACCATTTAAAGCCAAGGTTTCGAGGTGAAAATCTGGGTTCTAAGCGCTTAAAATTGACAGGTTGGTAGCTGTAATTAATTTATAACCAAAAGCTTAACTGTGGTCCGACCCCGATAAAAAGGAGTTGCTCATGAAACGCAGTCCAATCCTCTCTATCTCAGCAACAGTCCTTATTATGTTCCCGCTTGTATATTCCTGCATAAAGGATACAAAAACAACTATCGCAGTAATCCCCAAGGGAACGTCGCACGTGTTCTGGAAATCGGTCCATGCCGGTGCAAAGAAGGCTGAAAACGAGCTTGGAATAGAAATAATCTGGCAGGGCCCTGAAAAAGAAGACGATCGCCAGATGCAGATTCAGGTGGTGCAGAATTTTATATCCCGGGGTGTGGATGCAATCGTACTGGCGCCGCTCGATGATGTTGCGCTGGTCCGGCCGGTCCGGGCCGCTGCGAAACGAAAAATCCCGACCGTCATTATCGATTCAGACCTGAAGTCCGAAGATTATGTCAGCTTTGTTGCTACTGATAATTTTGAAGGGGGAAAGATTGCCGCGCGGGAACTGGCACGTCTTTGTGAAGGTCGCGGCAATATCCTTCTGATGCGGTATGCTGAAGGTTCGGCCAGCACGGCAAAGCGGGAGGAGGGCTTTCTGTACGGCATAAGGGAATTTGCACCTGATGCAGTGCTGGTTTCAACCGATCAGTATGCTGGCGTTACCGCGGAATCTGCGCTTCAAACAGGCCAGAACCTGATTAACAAATATGCAGAGCTGGACGGTATATTCTGCCCGAATGAATCCACCACATTTGGAATGCTCCGCGCGCTTCAAACCGCAGGAAAAGCCGGGAACGTCGTATTTGTTGGGTTCGATGCAAGCGGACCGCTTACTGAGGCATTGCAAAAAGAGGAAATCCATGCCCTGGTAGTGCAAAATCCTTTTAATATGGGCTACCTGGGTGTTACAACTGCCGTGCAATCCCTCACCGGCAAACCAGTGAAAAAAAGAATCGATACCGGCGCCATGCTGGTGACTAAAGAGAACTTCTCCACCCCAGATGTTCAGCAAGCAATCTCCCCGGCCCTTGACAAATGGCTGGAAGAGTAACAAACATAGGTATATCTGTCTTGTCTAAAATAGGACGAATTTGCGCGGATTTGAAAAGGGCCCAAAATATCTGAATTGCTATAATAATGATGCTATCTCTATGAATAAGCCCTGCTTTATTCTTCTTTTTTCCTTACCCAAGATATCATCCGTGAACTTCGGCATCAACCGGCGGTTTCAACAAAAATGTTCCGTATTCCGGCAGAATGAAACTTCACCTGAAGCTTACCGGTGGATTGTGATTATATCCCTGCTGATCCGGTATTCCAAAAAACGGCCTTTGACCCTGCGCTCCCGCGCTGCTGAAACATATTTTACTGGTTTTGTAACGCCATTCCAGACTTTTACAGTATGAGCACGCCCCTTCTTTACATGAAAGATATTTTCAGGCGTTTCGGTGCGGTGCACGCGCTGAAAAATGTCGACCTCTCGGTTTACAAAGGAGAGGTACATGCACTGGTCGGCGAAAACGGCGCGGGCAAAAGCACGCTCATGAAAATCCTCAGCGGCGCCCTCATCCCTGATTCAGGTACAATCATGCTCGATAACAGCCCTTATGCGCCCGATTCCCCGAAAAAAGCCCGGACACTAGGCGTTGCGATGATCTACCAGGAGCCGACTCTTGCTCCGCACCTCTGTGTCGCAGCAAATGTCACCCTGGGCATTGAAAAACACCGGCTCGGTGTTCCGGTCAATCAGGACAGGAAAGTATCAGAGACGTTTGCCCTTCTCGGACATTCATCGCTTGATATCACTGCGCCGGTTTCATCGCTGGGAATCGGCGAGCAGCAGTTGGTCGAAATCGCGCGGGCCCTGTATTCAAATGCGCGGCTGATAATCATGGATGAACCGACAAGCTCTCTTTCTTCATCGGACACCTCCATGTTGTTTGCCGTTATCCGCAGGCTGAAACTGAAAGGTGTGACCGTAATTTATATCAGCCATTTTCTGGAAGAAGTACAAGAGATTGCCGACCGGTATACCGTATTGCGTGACGGTATGAGTGTTGCCGGGGAGATGGTGCGGGAATCCTCGACAGCGGCAATTATCCATGCCATGGTGGGGCGTCCGCTTGATGACATGTTTCCGACGGTGGCCCATGAGATCGGTGGACCGCTGGCGTCGATTGAGAACGTATCCCGGCATCCCGCTGTTGCCGGGACCTCGCTGACCATTCACAAAGGGGAAATACTCGGCATTGCCGGGCTGGTGGGCGCGGGGCGCACCGATTTGCTGAGGACGGTTTTCGGCCTTGACAAAGCAGACAGCGGGCGGATTGTTTTCCCGGACAAAACGACCTTGTCGCTGGTGCAAACCTCGCCGCGAAGGTCACTCCAGAACGGAATTGATTTCCTCAGCGAAAACCGGAAAAAGGAAGGTCTTGCGGTGTCGCTTTCGCTGCGCGACAACATTACGCTTTCATCACTGACGCGATTTGTCTACAAAGGAATACCGGGCGTCATTGATTTGCGCAGGGAAGCCCGGGTGATCGATACGTATTGTAGGTCTCTGTCGGTGCGCGCGGCGTCGAAGTCACAGAAGGTTGCCGAACTCTCGGGAGGAAACCAGCAAAAAGCCGCGTTTGCACGAATCCTGGTTGACCAGAGCGATATTCTGCTTCTCGATGAACCCACCCGGGGTATCGATATCGGCAGCAAAGCGGAAATCTACCGGCTGATCGGCGAGCTGGCATCGCAGGGAAAAGCCATAATCATGGTCAGCTCCTACCTCCCCGAACTTTTCGGGATGTGCGATACGCTTGCAGTCATGTACAGAGGCACATTGGGCCCGGCGCGGCCGTGCAGTGAATGGAACCAGGAAAAAGTCATGACCTGGGCCACTTCGGGAAAGGAATCGAATTCATGAAAAAGCTTTTGCGGCTCACTAAAATGCTCGGTCCCTTCTCGGGGCTCCTGCTGGTTTTCATTCTTTTCATGGTCCTTGCGCCCTCGGCGTTCTACAGCCTTTACAACATAAAAACAATTATTACCCAAACGGTTATCATCGGAATCGGCGCCCTGGGCATGACGCTGGTTATTATCAGCGGAGGTATCGATCTGAGTATTGGCTCGGTCATTGCCCTGGGAACGGTTGTTACCGCCCGGATGCTCAATATCGGCGCCCCGGATACCCCGCTCTGGGTCTCCTTTGCCGCGGTAGCCGGCGCAGTCGGCCTCTGTGCATTCTGTGGTTTTCTGAATGGTATTATTTCCGCCTCCCTGCGGATCGTTCCCTTTATCGTAACTCTCGGCATGATGCAGATCGCCCGGGGAACGGCCAAGTGGATCGGGGAAGAGCAGACGGTTATTGCTCCGCAAACCTGGTTGAATCGGTGGATGGAAGTCGAACCCGCACCGTCGTGGCT
>WJKA01000566.1 GCA_014729375.1 Chitinivibrionales bacterium | reverse complement strand
GCATTTGCGCTTATCACCGTTACTATATATCTTTTCAGTCAATCCCGGACAGTGAAACCTGCGGTTTTTTATTTGAGTAATGTCCAGGCGCTTCTCAATGCCCGCTCGGGCGTATGGAAAGCCCTGGAAATGATGAATGATACGATTGGCCTGGATACGCTTCCCGGTGTCGATGCCAATGATTCAACATTCGGCCAGGACATGTTTGAGCTTACTGAAGAGGAGTTTGCCGCGGTTAACGGTCAGTTGGTGCCAAACGGCGGGCCGGTCGAGATTGAGCTTTTTGAGTCGGATTCTTTTGGCAGTTGTGAGGTTTCGCTGCAGTCATCGGGAATAGCGCGGGAGCTGATTTCTGTGGGTGATTTTCGCGATCAGCTCCAGAAAGTATGGGGGGTTCTCGGCGGCAGGTTGTTTAGTTCACCGGACACAACGCTGTATCTGGAATTCGCAACAGAGCCGACCGGCGGCAATTTCGGTGGGGAATTCAAATCGATTGCCAATACCGGTTCTCTTGAGGCGAACAGGTTTGCGCGCGCGGTCAGGAAAAACGAGCTTTCCCAGGTGATAAGCCATTATCAACAGGAACTCATGTCGGATGATACTTTGATTCGCGATATGCCCAGAACCGTTCATTACAATGATGAACTTGGTGAAATACCCGACGTAGTTAACGGACCTTTATTCATCGACGGTCAGATGAGCGATATTGTCTGGAGAGAACGCCGGAGAGTGGCGGTCCTCGGGGACCTTCAATTTACCGGAACGTCACTGATAGAAAACGTCGAATTTATTGTCAGCAATGAAACGAAACTGTTCGATCAGGCTGAATTCCGCAATGTGGCAATATTTTCGCAGGAAAAAGTCACTATCGGCAATGATGTCAAATTCAACGGGAATATTATTTCTCTGGGAAATGTTCTTGTGTATAATGACGCGCGCATAGAAGACAACAGCATTGTTGTGTGCAAAAGTAAAGGGGCAAAAAATAAAAAAAACGTTATATACTCGGTTGATTTTTCTGAACGGGCTTTTTTTGACGGTACTTTGATTTCACTGGGCTCGCAGTACTCACTGAAAACCGGCCCGGATGTAATGGTACAGGGATTGATATGGGCGGAAGGATATGTGTGTCATCAGGGGGTATTCAGAGGGGTGATGAAAGCCAGAAGCCTTGCCGACTGCATGGCCGAACAGCCCGTTACCCCGGCTGCATCCTCAGGCGGCGCACAAGGCACAAAAACCAGGCCCGGCGCCAGGCCGGCAATTCCGCCGCCTCCGAATGTCCTGCTGGGAACGATCGAGCCTGCGATGAATGTATCGGAGTATTATTTCCCTTTTTTTATCGGCGATCTCTGTATTATGAGGTGGGAAGAAAGCATGGGTGCTGATGATCCAGGGGGAGAATACGAATATGAGCAGGAAAAAAGGAGATTGAGATGAATTGTTGCTGCAGGGCAACCGAGCGTGGACTTACCTTTGCCGAGGCCATGATTGCAGCGGCAATACTGGGTATTGCTGTAACAGTAATCATGGGCGTTTTGACCACTGCGGACCGTATTCGCGGGAGGCGCAACCGGATCAGCAACACCGCGTTTGTGGTCGGCAATGAAGCCGAGCGTATTCGCAAGACTGCCGCGCGGTGGGACAGTTTGAATGACACGATCTACGAGACGACAATCAATCAGATGACGTTTGAAGTTGAGCGAAAAGTCATGCCTGTCGATCCGCTTATTATTCAAAAACCGCCGTATGCGAAGGATATGGAAATCATTGTGCGCCGCGTGCATGAGCAGAAAAACACCAGAGTTTTCCGTTTGATCCAGGGTTATTCACGATGAGGCGGCGAATAATCCGCAGTGACTGTGAGCGGTGTGGCATTACGCTGGTTGAGCTCATGGTCGCCATAGCCGTCAGCGGGATTATTGTCGGCGTTGTTTGCACATCATGGGTATTCATATCCCGCCACGCGGCACAAAAAAAGCGCCAGACCCATTTCCGGGTGCAGACTGAAAACGCGGCGAGGCGGATACTGTCGCAAGTCAGGCGCTCACAAAAAGTACTCTATTTCGATGAAAGCTCTATTGCTTTTCTTGCACCCGGGAAAACCGATACACTGAGATATGTTTATGATGGTGAATATCTGCGGCTGAACGGTGATTCTTTGACGTTCCTGTCGCCGTCGGTCTATATCACCGATTTCCATATCGAAAAAGAGGAGGAAGACGAACTCACTGCAACTTCGGACATTCTTATCAGGTTTTATTTCCTGTTTGAAGACGATGAGGGCAACCTGAGCGAGATAGAACTCCAGACCATGGCAAATTATATACCCGAAGAAGCCGATGAATATATTATGGACTACTGGTAATACAGGACAGATGCCCACGGGTACACCGGCCCCGGGCAACAATGAATGTATTTTTATTACAGTGAATTTGTGTCGCAGCGTGAATTAATAACAGGCAATGAAACCTTTTACACTTCTTGTCAAACCGGCATCCGGTTTATGCAATATCGACTGTACCTACTGCTTTTACAAGCGGGTACTCGATGAGCTGTATCCGGAGCAAAGCAATGCTCTTAAAATGACCCCCGCCACAGCGGAGAATATGCTCCGCAAATACCTGCAAATCGGATTTGACCACAATGCAATCTGTTTTCAGGGCGGGGAGCCGCTGCTGATGGGTCTTGATTTTTACCATAAGGTAATCGACTACGAAAAAAAATACGGTACCACCGGTCAGACCATGGGAAACAGCTTTCAGACAAACGGATTGCTTATTACCGATGAATGGGCGTCATTTTTTAAAAAGTACAGCATGCTGATCGGCCTCAGTTGTGACGGGCCCCGGAAAATCCATGACCATTACCGTATCGATTTTGCCGGAAAAGGCACGTTTGACCGCGTGATGGCCTCAAGTGATATCCTTCGCAGAAACGAAGTGGAATTTAATATCCTTTCGATGATTACGTCATACAGCGCGGCTCATGGTGAGGATACGTGGGCGTTTTTCAGGGAAAAAGGATTCAATCACCTCCAGTTTATTCCCTGCCTGGAGATCGATCCGTCAACAAACAGGCCTGCTGAGTTTTCGATTACTTCGGAGCAGTACCGGGATTTCCACAAGCGGCTTTTCGACCTCTGGTTTGAGAACGGGTATCCTGATGTGTCAATACGGCTGTATGATGATATCCTGTTGTACATGCTTGACGGCGCGCATCAGGGGTGCTGTTACCGGGAAGCGTGCGATTCATATTTTCTGATCGAACACAACGGTGACGTTTATCCCTGTGATTTTTTTGCCTATGATGAATGGAAACTCGGGAATATCAACACTGATGACTATATTTCGCTGGCCGGGTCAAAAATACGTCATGAATTTGCCAATCGCAAACGTGTGGTTCCTCCGGAATGTACAGGCTGCGAATTTATTGATTTCTGCCATTGTGATTGCCCCCGGTTCAGGATTTTCAACAGGGGAAACCCCGCAACGAGAAGCGCATTGTGCCCCGGATTCCGGGAATTTCTCCGATACTCGAAGTCCAGGTTACTTGAAATCAAGAATGATGTACTCAAGCGCCGTGCAGCAAACCGGGCACGGATGCAGCAGGCGCAGCCGGCCCTTCAGATACCCGATGATTATCCCCGGAATGCTCCCTGTCCCTGTGGAAGCGGGAAAAAGTATAAGAAGTGTCATGGAGTGAAATAAATCCGGAATTGTATACCGGGAAATCATCTGCTTCGCGCGTTGATTGCACATCGACCAGTGGAAAAAGGAGTATGGGCTGGAAGGCGTGACAAGGTCTGCTTATTTTTTCTTTTTTGTACCGCGCTTGTTCGCATCTTTCACAATATGCGTGCTGCCGTCTTCGGTATTATACCAGAACAGCAGCGCGTCATGATGCGTGGTAAAGGAGTCGTCAAGGTCCTTGACATCAGCTACAGGGAGAATGGTTCCGTGGCGTTTCCGCGCTGCCTTGATCAGCAGCTCTTTACGGGAGTTGGCGGATTTTTTCGGTTTCATTCTATTTAGTACCTGTTCAAAATTGACTTTCGTCAATTTTGAACGGAGTAGTGGTGTACTGGAGAGATGGAGTAATGATCTTGTGTAACCCCTATAATATTAATTACTTACAACAAAACTCCATCACTCCGTTCAGAAACGGCTTTGCTGAAGGCTTTTCTGAACAGTAATTCTATAAAATACTTCATTCCCGCAACCGGAATCACCAGAGAATAAATGTCATACCTCCAGAGAATTTAAAAATATCCCAGTCGCCGAATTTACCCCGGATTTCTGAAAATAACAGGAAATTGTTCGCAATAATAAAATCCGCGCCTGCATAGAGATTAAATCCGGCTTCAGGGTCTGCATCGGTATCATCTTCAATGCTCCGGTATTGCGGTTCACCTGAAGGATATATCCAGTCATAATATTCCTGCTTCAGTACTTCAACCGCAATCATCGGCGCAAATCCTGCAAACGGACGCACGGGGATTTTCTCGGGTATCGGGGGATAATATCTGAAATCAAATACGTTGAGATCAACTTCGAGAGCAAAGAAATCTAATCCACTGGCTTCATCGCCGCCAAACCAGACATTGATTGAGGGATAGTAATGGAGCTTGCCTGCTATTCCAATGCCGAAACCAATATCAGCGTGTCCCCCGGCACTGAAACCGACATCAACCGGCCAGGGATCATCCGGAAGCACGAGTCCTATTTGAAAGCCCAACCCTGTTCGGTCGTAGCCCCTTGTCGCGGCAAATGAGGGAATTATCGCAATCAAGAAAATGATCACAGTTGATTTTTTTATCATGGAGGACTCCTTTAATAGGGTGCATGCAACATGATAATAGAAAATAAATGCTTTTTTCAAGAATAAAAAACAATACGTAAATGAATTTCGCCTTTTAAAGAAATTACATTATGGAATACCTTCACATGCATTTTTTTTCATCCGAACCACAACCGTCCCATCCAGTTCTCGTCGCCCTCTTTCTCATCATATTTGATTCCGTAGAACCACTGAAGCCCGTATTTGGCATCCGAGTCTTTGCAGGTAACCAGAACGCTGAACGGGACCGAAGTCCCTTTTCCGGGCTGGCGCCGGAGGTTGATCATATCCCAGGTGATTGTTGTTTCGTAAACAGTCAGCGTGCCAGTGCGGTTTATTGAAGCGTTCATTGCCGGATACCTGCCGACAGGATATTTCGATTCATTGCCGGATTTACAGAAGCCGTACGTTTGTTCGAGTGTTTCGGATATCAGTGCCATGCCGATGACTGTGGCGCGGTCGCCCGGTTTGCCTTTGAGTGCGATTTTGACACCATCACCCGTATGGATACCTTCCATATCAAGGCGTTTTGCGATATGCTGTGGATGTTCCACGTCGACACGAACATGCAGCCCGGTGTCATCATATCGCGCGCGCCATCCTGCATGGAGACGTCCGAGATAAAACACAAAATCGCGGGCGCCGTCGGGAAACAGGCCGTCGGGGAATGAGTCCATGTCATGGCGAATGCACTCATCCCAGGAGTCGCTGCGTTTCGCAACGGCAAAACTGACAAGCTTTTCCCGCTCGATAACTGTCCGGCCCAGCCGGATTGCACTGTGTGCTTTTGCGGCGCCGGTACACGATACCGGCACGGTAAAAGTGCCGCTTGAATGCGGGTCAAGCACACACGATGCGGTATGCACTGCAGTATTCAGCGTTACCTCAACAGTGCCCTCCACGCGGACGCTGTTGTGATTTGTCAACGTGGCGAGCAGCGCGGAGACGGGGCTTATTGTCGTGTCGATCGAATCGAGCGTGCATGCGGGTGCGAGGCGGACCGGGATGACAGTCCAGTTCAGGTCGTTGGTCAGCACAACGGCGTAGTCGCCCGGGAGACTGTCGATTGGCGCGGAAATTACCAGAGTCCTGTCCTGCAGCGAACAGGGGATACGGCTTTTGACAATCCGCCATTGCTGTTCCAGGGGAATGCTCAATGAATCCCCGAGGGCGATGTCTGCTTCAGGATGTGCGATTTCAATCGGCTCTTTCAGCAGGACCATTTCTTCGAGTGGATGGAGGGCACAATTTTTTTCGTGGTCCCAGGAGAGGACCCGGGGGCCGGAGCGGGTTTTCCAGATCTGGAATCCGGACCGCGGTCCTGTCTGTACCGTTCGAAGTAGCCGGGCTGTTGTTCCCAGCGATTTGCAGAGGCCGAGAAATTCGCGTGCGTCACAAGGTTGTGCGGGATAGTATCCGTTCTCCATATTCATGCCGTGCTTGATCGAAAATCTGACAAGTATGTCCCGGAAGCGTCCGGGGGTGCCTTTTCCAAGCAGGACCCGGGGGCAGACCGTGATACTGTTTGCATCGTGTCCGAGGTGCCGGGCCCGGGACTCGATCGGCACGAGACGGTCGCCGCCGTCGCAATAGCCGAGTTCTCTGCCAAGCACGGTCTCTTCCCATTTCATGCCGACATCGCTGGAGTTCTCGATCCGCAGCATAACCGGAGCGCCGCTGTTCCATAAAATATTGAGGTCGCTGGTGTTGTTTTCGCACCGGGAAACCCCGGGCATGAGACTGATCGGGCCGTCTGTGCAGTTGTCGATAATTGTGTTGTAAATATGGTTGTCACTGGTGGTGGTGTGTTTTCCGTGATGGATACGGTGAAACAGGGCCCGGACCCGCACGCCGAGCCGGCAGCCGGAAATGATATTGCTGATAAGGGTCGCACGGTTCCCGTCATGGGTATAAAAACCCGTGCTCGCGGGTTTCTCTTTTGTTTCGAGTATAACATTGTTATCGACCAGCAGCGGGCCTTCACTGAGCTCGTGGAACAACTGGTTGTCTGTATTGTCAATTACAATATTGCGGGTGACCCGGTTTTCTTCACAGTTGCAGTCGAGCCAGATGCCGTGTGAGTCGTTGTCTTTGACCAGGTTTCCTCTGAGGACACTTTTTTTTATGCCGTGAAATTTAATCCCCGCTTCTTCGCAGGTCCCCCGGTTGTCTTTCCTGTCGTTGCCGATAACTTCATTGTTTTCGATCAGAAGGTTGACGGTGTCGCCGATACCGACAATACCGGAAATACCGTGATAGTTTATGCAGTTGTTCCGGACAATTGTTCCTCCCCGGAAAGTGTCCGGAGGGAGTTTTTCGGGATCATCCGGATCGCGGGTGACCACTGGTATTTCTTTCATGGGTCGTGCAAATCCGCCGATTCCCGCGGAAAGGCCCTGCGCGTTGCCGTACAGGATTGTATTGTTTTCAATGATCCAGTGATGACCGCCTTCAATGCTCATGACAGCGGTTTGGTTGATATCGTGCCAGTTGGCGCCAGTCCATTTATGTGCCGCACCGCCGATCATTGTCAATCCTTTCACACGGATATGGCCGAGGCCCCGCACCGCGGGTGCAAAGCACTGTTGACGGACGGAGCGCTCTATAATCGTATCATACGGTGACTGGTTGTTTGCACGGTGGATAAAGATGCGTGAGGCTGCATTGTCAATCCACATGGTCTCATAATTCGCCCTGCATTCATCGTTGCTTTTCACATGCGCAAGCAGGATATTGTCTGCGAAAACCTGTTCGCACCGGTTATTCGGTTCGTCCGATCCCGGCCGGGAGGGGGCATCCCAGGGATGCGGCGTATATGGTGCCGACCAGAGGCCGTCGCCTTCATTGTTCCATTCCGGGTCCCAGATATCCATGGCTTTGATAACCGGTGTTTCGTTTTGAGCAGCGCAATAGGTGATCATGGTACCCGGATTGTCTCCGCCGCAGAACGGCTGTATGCATTCGCGGTATGTTCCGGTGTGAATAATTACCGTATCGCCTGCACGCGCGGTTTGAGCAGCTTTCTGAATGGTTTTAAACGGCATCCCGGCCGTTCCGGGATTCGAATCGCTGCTGTCTTGATTATCTGCTGCAACATGAAAGGTTGTGCACGACCGGGGGGCCTGTCTGGAAACGCATTGGTCAAGGGCCCAGTTCGCATAGCCGCACAAACGGATGTCTTCATCGCACGAAGACGCAAGTTGCGTGAGCAGGTGTATCTGTTTTTCGGATACCGTTGTGCTTCTGCCCAGTTTTGTCAAGGCCGCAAGTTTTTCGCCGTACGTGGAGTCGGGGGAGAAAAGGGTCAAAATACAATCCTTGCCGATAATGAATGTGTCATATTTAAATATAGTTTTTCCGATACTTGAAATTTGTATCCTGTGTAATGCTATTTTCAGTACAGAGCACAGAACCTGATTTCATGGAGTGTGGAGGGAAAAATGATTTCGGATCAATTTAATTGTGACGGCAAGACTGCGCTTGTTACGGGGGGCAATACAGGAATCGGGCTGGGTATTGCCCGGGGGTTGGCCGGTGCCGGAGCCGCGGTGGTGATAGCCGGACGAGACAAAGTAAAAAACAAACGTGCGCTTGGTGAATTGAAGGAGCTCAACAAAGAATGCCTGGCATTTGAATTTGACCTTGAGCATACCGAAAAAATACCCGGATTTTATAAACAGGCCTCGGCCGAGATGCGCGGATTTGATATTCTTGTCAACAATGCGGGAATACAATGCAGGGGGCGGGCCGATAAGATTCTTCTGGAGGACTTCAATCAGGTGCTTGCCGTAAATCTGACTGCTCCGTTTGTACTCTCGCAATGTTTTGCCCGGGAAAAGATAGCAAATGTCAAGCCCGGGACGATTATCATGACCTGTTCGCTTCAGAGCGAAGCATCACGTCCCACGACCGCTCCGTATGCCGCAACAAAGGGAGGGCTGAAACAACTGGTCAAGGCGCTCGCACTAGACTGGGCCGAATTCGATATCCGTGTCAACGGGATCGGACCGGGATATATTCAAACGGAAATGACCGGTGGGCTCAGTGATGACCCTGAGTTTGATTTATGGGTAAAAAAACGGACGCCCCTTGGCAGGTGGGGATTGCCCGCTGATTTCGGGGGAGCGGCAGTGTTCCTCGCTTCTGAAGCATCCGGATTTGTTACCGGCCAGGTACTGTATGTTGACGGAGGATGGCTTGCTTCCCTGTAAATTTGCACAAGCCTTTTCAGTCGTAACCGTTCTCCCGGCCTTCTGTCTTTTACATGCCACACAGTAGAACTATCCACAAAAGCAGCCTTCATTCCCTTGCTCCGGGGATTCTGCTTGCACTCTTTTCCGGGTTTATCGTTTACTATCCGCTCACCAACACCGATATCTGGTGGCACCTTGCCTCGGCCCGGGAAATGATCAATCGGGGCGGTTTTCTGTATCAAGACCCCTTTTCTTTTACTCCCCGTGAATTTCCCTGGCTCAACATTCACTGGCTGTTTCAGCTTATAGTATACGGAATACATTCGACTGCAGGCATCAAAGGACTGCTGGTTTTCCGGAGCAGTGTTTTTGCGATATCAATGCTTTTGCTTTTTTATGCATTCCCTTCACGCAAAAAGCCTGTTTTTTCTGCGCTGTTGATCGGGGCAATCGTATTCTGGATGCGCTACCTGGTGCTTGTACGGCCGGTTATTATCACGCTTGCATGTCTTTCTTTTTTTATATTTTGCCTTGAGCATTTTTATGCATCAAAAAAATACCGGTATATTTTTGCATTGGTCCCTGTTCAGATTTTCTGGGCAAATTGTCAGGGACTGTCTGTACTCGGGCCGGTTGTACTGGGAGCGTACTGGATCGGCGAGGCAGGTGTGCCGGTTTTTTTGACAAAGAATAAAGACGGCGGCCGGATACATGAATGCTGTACAACAGGCGTGCTGTTTGCAGCCATTGCACTTGTGAGTGTGATTAATCCGTATGGTATCGACGGGATGCTGTATCCGTTTCGGTTGCTGGTTCGGATCGATCCGGTGGCGGGAAAACTCTATGCCGGGAATGTCAGCGAAAACATGCCGCTTCCTGATTTGGTCCGGCAGGGTTCATGGTATGGACTGTATGCCGCCGGTATGCTGGTGCTGACGGCAGTTTTGTTTGTTGCGAATCGAAAAAGGCCCAGGATATCTCACCTGGTTCTTTTTATTTCCTTTGCCTATCTCGGTTACACGGCAAAGCGCAACATTCTGCTCTTTGCTTTTGTGTGTGCGCCGGTGATAAGAAATATATTTTGTCAATTATTTGACGCCGGCGCTACCCGTATTCATCGCACAATTATTTTTGCGGCAAGCGGGGTCCCGGCAGGTCTGGTAATTGCTCTTCACACAGCCGTACTCAGTGTGGTTCCTTCAGAAAGCGATATGTCACCATTCCGGTATCCTGTCGATGCTGTACAATACATACAGGAACATCCGGTTAACGGCAATATATTCAATTCGGTTCGCTATGGCGGCTATCTTATCTGGAAATTATATCCTGCAAAAAAGGTATTTATTGACGGACGCCTGATTATCCGGACTCCGGAATTTTATGCAGAATACCTCGCAATACTCGATAATCCTCATTTGTTTCCGAGGGTGGCGGAAAAATTCGGGGTAACGCAGGTGCTGGTCCCGACAGCTATATTCGAGCGGTATTTAAAACTGTTCCGTTTTCTGTATCATAATCCGCGTTGGCGACTTGTTTTTACAGACGGTTCTTCTGCCCTGTTTATGAGAAATGAGATTGCTCCAACCGGCGGGATCAGCCTGGACTCAGAAAAAAACCGCTTAACAATCAGGGCTATGCTGAAAAGAAAATGGCGAAATGATCCGTTTGTTCTGCAGCAGGCAGAGGCATATTTTGCGGAGCTTTGCCGCCATGCCGGAAGAAAACCAGGAGAATAAAGCTGCAGAAAAATGGCACCGGCAGCTATAAAAATGTTATTTTTTGAATGGTATATCGTGCGGGTTTATCAATCGGCATGCAAAAGGGGAAATAGAAATTCACTAACTTATTTAAACAGGAGGAGTTATGCGCTTAAAATTGACGGTCGTGCTGGGAGTGCTGGTTTCTGGTTTATCACTTCTGTATGCTCAGGGAGCACCAACCGGTGCTGCAGTGAATCCATCGCGGAAGCAACAGAAAAAGCTTGATGGCCTGAAAGGGAAGGTCACGGGCAAAATTGTCTGGGCGACTTCAAGAGTCAACAGCAATCATGACATCTGGATCATGAATGCTGACGGTACCGATAAAAAGGCCCTGACGACATCGCCGGGAAATGTAGACTGGTTTTCCCGGTTTTCGCCTGATGGTTCACGGGTACTTT
>WJKA01000565.1 GCA_014729375.1 Chitinivibrionales bacterium | reverse complement strand
CTGTCATCCGAGAGTCGCACTTCAATTTCATCTGCCCCGGCAACAACATGGTAATTGGTAAGGATATACCCGTTCTCAGAAACAATGACACCGGAGCCGAGACCGGAACGGCGCCGCTCCTGTTTCTCAACCTCCGGCTTTTGCTGCGGCCGCCGCGGCTGACCGAAAAAGAAGTCAAACGGTGAACCGTAACGGTCATCGTCAAAATAGCGGTAAAAAGGGTTCCTGGAAAAAACTACCGTATCAATCTGCGTCGGAATTACCGATACGACAGTAGGTACAACCTCATCGGCAATATCTGAGAAAATCGTTTTAAAGGATTCAAACTGGGGAGAGGTTTTAATATCCGGCCTCTTTTTCGCGCCAAATTCAATAGAGCCGTCTTTCGGCCTGTTTTCATCGGCAAAGGTACACTGGCATCCGGCAGTGTAAATAAATGCCAGCACCGACGTCAGTGCAATACCCAGAGCGATCCGGTGATATGTTCTTCTCATGTATGTCCTTTCGTTATTCTAATAGAAACACAACACATTAATTTCGCTTTTTCACTCAAGAATATTGTTATATCCGGCACATCGCCACTAAACATCAAGGCTGATATCTCTGTCCAGCCGGACGACATTTGATGTGCCGGCTTCGATAAATGATTGCTCGGAGATCCGGGTCAGCACGGCCTTTTCCCTGAATTCTTTGAGATTCAGCGCGCCGATATTGCACATGGTCGAGCGCAGCTTTACGATTGTTACATCTAAAACATCTTTAACCGAGCCGACAATCGGTACATATCCATCAATACCTTCCTCGAACTTCAGATTCATTTCATCGTCCAGTGCATATCGTTGCCAGTTCCTTGCGCGGTTGGATCCTTCTCCCCAGTATGGTTTATACATCCGCCCGCTGATTGACACTTTGGGGGTTGGGCTTTCATTCGTCATGGCAAAATAGCGTCCCATCATGACAAAATCTGCGCCCATTGCAAGCGCAATAATTATCTGCGTGTCGTTTGCCAGTCCGCCGTCGGAACACACGGGAACATACCGGCCGGTATCGTTATAGAGACGGTCGCGCTCTGCAACGACATTCAGAAGTGCCGATGCCTGGCCGCGGCCGATACCTTTCTGCTCTCTGGTGATACAGATCGACCCTCCGCCGATGCCTACTTTGACAAAATCAAGCCCGGCCTCTTCGGCAAGGTACCTGAATCCTGTCCCGGAAACAACATTTCCACCGCCGATAACAGCCCGGTCGCCGAATTTTTCTCGTATCCACAATGCGGCATCACGCTGGAATTCGGTATACCCGTCGGATGAATCAAATGCAAGAACATCCGCCCCGGCCTCGAGGAGAGCCGGCACCCGCTCCTTGTAATCGTGCGTATTTATTCCCGCACCTACCACCAGCCGCTTTTTCGAATCGAGCAACTCGTACGGGTTCCGCCGATGATCGATATAATCTTTTTTGAATACCAGCGCCTGAAGACATCCATCCTGATCGAGTACCGGAAGGCACTCCTTTTTATGCTTTCGCAGCAGGCTGTTTGCCTCATGAAGCGAAACTCCGGAATCCCCGTAAACTACCGATTCTTTCGGCGTCATGAATTCTGAAACCCGTGCCTGAAGATCATCTTCAAACTCCCAGAAATCCTTGTCGGTGATTATCCCCAGAAACTTTCCGTTTTTCGATCCGTCGTGAGTAACCGGCATGGTTGAGTGACCGCTTCGGCGTGTCAGTGCCACAGCATCTGCAAGGCTGTCCTCAGGCTTGAGGTTGCTGTCACTCTCCACAAAGCCGGCTTTGTGCGTCTTTACACGGCTTATCATCGATGCCTGCCTGTCGATTGGCTGCGAGCAATAGATAAAAGCCAAACACCCCTGCCGCGCAAGAGATATGGCCATCTCAACCCCGGAAACTGCCTGCATACTGGCTGTAACAAAAGGATTGTTTATGCACAGCCGCGGCGCTTCGGCGCCGGCATATGCCGCAAGCGGTGCCTGAAGCGATACATTTGACGGAATATTGTCTCTTTTTGTCAGGCCAGGAAGAAGCAGATATTCCGAAAAGGTGCGGGAGACGTCTGGTATGATTTTGGCCATGTTTTAACCTCTTGAATCCGGCTGTACTACAACGGTTCCACCATATGGTGCATAAAAATAATGTAAATCAACTAGAAATGCTAAAAACAAGTTGATTTTCCACCCACGATTAGATATTATATTTAGTTGATCCCTTTTAGATTATAATAGAGGAAGGGATCATATTTTCTCAAAATTCTACCAAAATATCGCCGGACCCATGAACGATAAAAATCCAGTAGACTCCTCGATCCGCGTCCGCAATGCCGTAATACTTCCAGACGGCAGTCGTCCGGTACCGCTGGGGTCCGGCACGATTACCGGCCTGCTTGGCAGCGGGGGCATGGCCAATGTGTATGAGATCTGGAATTCTCAGCTTGAGGTGGGACGCGCGATCAAGCTTATGCACCCGAACCTGTCTGAAGACTCAAAACGTCACTTCCAGACAGAGATGAAAATAATGGCCGAATTGACCCACCCGAACATTGTTGAAATACATTCGGTGGGAAAATGGAACGACCTTCCGTTTATTGAACTCGAGCTTGTTGACGGTCCGGCTATCAGCCAACTGGTTGAGCAAAAGGGGGCCCTGCCGATTCCCGTCTGTACGGCAGTTGCTATTCTGGTAACCCGCGCACTGTACTATGCTCACAGTAAAGAATATGTCATTTACGGCAATAAATATCGCGGAATAATTCACCGGGACCTCAAGCCCAGCAATATCATGATCTCAAAAGACGGCAAAGTCAAGTTGATGGATTTTGGAATCGCCCGTCCGATTGAAGCCTCGCTGCTTACCACCGACGATTCAGTTATGGGAACCATACAATATCTCTCGCCGGAGCAGCTTGACGGTAAGGGTGCCGATGTACGCTCGGACATCTACTCGTTCGGTACGGTCCTCTACGAAATGCTCACGGGGGTCAAGGCGTTCCCGCAAATAAATATGTCGAAGCTCATGATGTGCAAAATCAAAAACGACTATCGCCCAATCGAAAATTACGATTTGAAAGTCCCGCCTCCGCTGAGAAAACTTGTACATAAGTGCCTGATGCACGATAAGAAGAAACGAATACAGGATACCGGTACCCTTCTTGCAGACCTTGAAAAAATCCACAAGAACCTTACTCTCGAGCAGCCGGAAGATATCGTAAAGAAATACATTTCCATGCGGGAGGGTGAAAAGTATGTACCCCGATACAGGAAGCGGGTTCCGTGGGGGTTTGTTGCGGCTGCGGTGTGCCTGGTTGTGGCCGGTTTCGGACTCGCCGGCTATCTCCAGCCGTTCTTTTCAAGGCCCGGGTCCGAATCACCCGTGCCCAAACCCCAGGAAATGCGTGAAAAAGAAAAAACACCGTCGACACAACCGCCGGCCGCCCCTCCCCGCCGGCCGGGTGAACAAAAAACATCCAGACCCGAGCCAAAGCCGGAGCCGGAGAAGCACATTCCACTTATTGACAAACTAAAGAGCGCATACGGAACCGGTGATCCTGTGGAGGCGTTTGCCCGGGATGTTGAGGCCGGAAACTACACCCGGGCACTCAAAGCATGTGCAGATATCTCCCCGGAAATTGCACAAAGCAAAAAAGCTCTTATATACCGGATACGGGCCCTGAGCGCGCTGAACAGAACCAGTGAAAAGCAACGCCTCATCTCAGCGCATTCTGTTGATGACGCCGAATTTTATCTTGAAAAAGCAAGAACAGCGTTCCGCAATGGTTCTGTTTCGCAAACAATGGAGCTGCTGAATAAATCAATGCATTCTCCGGCGCGATTCATGGATTCAAGGGCCGCACGAACCGAACGACTCTACTATCAGGCCCTTTGCCAATCAAAGCTGTTTGACCGTAACCGGAATGGTGAAACAAAAAAATCCGCCATGGATTCCTGGTTTGAAGTAAAAAGCGCATTGCGTTCTTCTCCCGAGCACAAATATTATAAACAGGCAGTTTCTGAAATGCAGAGAATCGGCAAAGCCTATGAGTAATACGCAGCATTTCACAAGTGCTCAACAATTCATTCATCCGATAATTGTGCTGATCATTATCTTCTGTATGGCACCGTGCATTTTCGCCCGCTCTTCTGCAAATTTCACGGTACTTGCCGGCGATCTGCCCCGGACAATACAGGCTGCCGGCGGTCCGTATCTGGTCGAGGCCGATGTTTTTGTTCCTTCGGGAAAAACCATCATTATTGAAGCAGGCACTGTTTTCCTTTTTAAAAATTTCACCGGCATCCATGTTGAAGGCAGACTTCTCGCTCAAGGAACAAAATTGAAACCGGTCATTTTCACCTCCGAATTCGATCGCCGGTTCAACACCGGCAGCACCTTGCACGCAAATCCATACGACTGGAATGGTATTTTTATTCACAAAGGTGGAATTGGAAGCGAGCTTTCTTTTTGCAAAATCCTCTATTCGGTATACGGAATAAATTCCGAAACAAAATTCATTCGGCTCCAGCATGTCATTTTTGCTGAAAACGGCCGTGGAAATTTTTCTGTTAACGG
>WJKA01000564.1 GCA_014729375.1 Chitinivibrionales bacterium | reverse complement strand
GCCCGAGTGTACTCTTTACTGCTCCGTGGATGTCGTTTTCCATGTGGTTCGGGTGCCGCGCAGGAAGGCTTCGCTTGCCGTTTTCCGAAAGTGTCCAGAATTCTGTACTCGCATCGCCAACACTGGCCTTGTAAATATTGCCTCCCATATCGGTCCAGCCGGTAATTCTGGTTCCGCCGAAAATGCGTACTTCGGCACCATCCTTTGCTTTCCAGACCACCGGATTCTGCTCGGTACCGCCGTCCTCTTCGGTGAAAGTCAGCGTTGTCTCCAGAAAATAATCTCCTTCAAGCATAATCACCTCTTTTTGAGCATCATCTGATCCTCTGAGCTGATCCCGCGTATAGTGCAGTGTCTTGAACGGGGCTGCTTCAGTAGTACCCGCAGCTCCGTCATCACCAGTTGGAGATACATAATATGTTACGGCATACGATAATCCTGCCGCTACAAAGACAAATACGAAAAAGCGGGGCAAATGTAGTAAACTTCTCACCGCACTCCTCCTTTCACGATGCATAAAAACAGTATGGATATATTTTGCCCTGTATATGGACATCTGAGTTAAATACGGGCAACCAACAATAGCAATATATACAATAATATAAGAGATTGCGGTGGCGTAAGAAAGAAAAATAATTACATTAATTATAAAACTAATTGAAACAATATTAATACCAGAAGACCATCCGGCATCGATGCAAGAGTCTGGTGCTCGAAGTTCAGAAATTAAAGTTGCACTCTCTTCAGGGGTTGCTTCAGGGGGCGAACCCATTAAGTATTTGATTTTTATGGGATAATCCCCCGAAAAACCGTGCTGTAAGCTTGTGTAGAGTAATTTTAATCGCTTAAAATATTTCCATTTAGGCAAAGGGTGCCATTTTTAAAGCGTTGTGAGACGCCGGCCTGAATATTCCAGAAAATTATTGCACATGCATATATGCAGTACGTTGTCCGGGAACATTGTCGCCTGATTTGATCAGGACAATATAATACCCCGGCTGAATGCGGGAAAGCGGCAGTGAGTATTTTCCCGAAGCATCAGGTTTGGTTCGGCCCAGCATGGTTCCATTGGCAGAAAATAATAATGCAGGAGCATCACGCTGGTTTTTGCACTCAAATTCCAGGCGCATGCCCCTTTTATGGATAGTAAATGCGTTTGATGGTCGCTGGAGTTTTTCCAGTTCCCGGTAATTTCTGACAGCCACTCTTCCCGGAAACTCGACATCGGCAGCCATTTCGTGAAGAATTTCTTCGAGGTTGGTATACCCGTCGTCGTCATCATCGGCATCAGGATTATTTGGTACGATAAATTCCCGTTGAGTCGGGGGGAAATCCGGATATCCGCCCACTTCGCTGATATGGTCGATAATGCCGCCGGTTGTATTGACAACATCATTGACAATCCGCTGGTCGATATAATCACTCTGTGCCGGTCGATACCCGCAATTGGCAAGTACATGATCCATTACCTGGTCGGTGGGGATAACGGTCATGGGTTCGGTCCAGACCGCTTCCTCCGGAGTGTTAACAAAGCACTGTGCCGGAGCCTGTTCGGGTTTATGGGTCGGGTAAAGAAGGTTGGGTGCATAGTAATTCGCCGAACCCTGGTTGTCGGCCACGTAAAAGCGGGAGTCGAGATTGTTTACCAGTTCGAATCCGAGCAGTGCTCCGTAGTGAAGGTGGGTTGTCGGACCGGCTTTGAGCACATTACCGACCACCGAGGCTTTTACCAGCGTATCGCCGTCATATGATGAGCCTGTGCACACCATGGCGACATATTCCGGATTATACACGACATTGTTGACAATTTGCGATTCGCTCCCGCCTTTCATCGATGGGTTCCGGTCAAAATTATGAGAGAGCAGTGTTGTTTTCATGGTTACCCGGCGGCAAAAATCTCCAAGCAGAAATCCTTTGGAGTGGCAGCCCTCGTAATGGTAGCCGGAACAGTTGAGACACTCGGAAATTATACAATTGCTGACCGTTATATCATGCGTGTAGTCATCACCATTTGTCCAGGTGGAAATATTTTTATTGGTGCTCCAGGTCATGGAACAATGATCAATAACCACGTTTGCCGCATGATTGCTCCGGCTCCCGTCGACATAAAAGCAGTGCCGTCCCGAGCCACCGGGTCCGTCATGATCGCCAATTCGTATTGCAAGATGCTGAACCAGGATGTCATGCGTGGAGATATGGAGTCCGTATCCAAGAAGCGTAATTCCGGGTCGGGGAGCGGTCTGCCCTGCGATTGTCATGTGGGGATTCCTGATCCGGATCTGCCCGCCAAGGCTGCGCATGTCTATGATTCCACCGACCTCGAATACAACAGTCCTTCGTCCCTCTGAAGTAACCGCTTCATGGAATGAATCGGGGCCGGTAGGGTTGAGATTCGTCACTCTGATAATATCGCCTGCGCGGCCCGCAGCAGTCAGCGTACCAAAACCTTCAGCACCGGGAAATACGGGTATGTCCTGACCGCAAATTGCACATGACACTATGGCAACGATCGTAATGCAATTCTGCATGCCTGCTCTATTCATGGATTCCCCTCTGATTATTGATGGATATATTTAGTGCTGCTGACCAGGGAATTGGGGGTAGAACTGATTTGAATCAGATATATGCCCGTATGCAATCCTCTGGTCGACAGATTTAATTCCCCGGCTGTCTTGCCGCACAATTGCCGAACGATCCTGCCGTCGGGTGACAGCAATACAATCGAATACCGCTTTTTTTGCTCCAAAGATGGTAATTTGAGCTTATCGGTTCCTATGCAAATATAAGGCTTTTTGTCGGAAATTGCGTTGTTTATTGTTTGTAGCGGAATAGTAAGATCTCTGCCGAGGCCCTGGACCGCTTCAGCCATTTCGTGTAATATTTCTTCCAGATTGGTATACCCGTCGCCGTCATCATCGGAATTATAATTATCGGGAAAGCTCAGTTCCCGGTTTGTTGACGGGTATTCCGGCATGCCGCCGGGGACCTGGCCCAGGCTGTCAAGAATCATGCCCCATCCCTGAACGACTTCATTAACTATTCGGGAATCGATCGTATCGTTGTCCGCGACACGGTATCCTGCATGGCGGAGGACATGCTCATAGGTTTCGTCTGACGACAGCACGGTCATCGGCCTTGTCCATGCGGCCTCCTCAGGACTGGATGCAATACATTCCGGAGGTACTGATTCAGGGTTGAATGCCTCGAATCGCGGTGGGTACCATTGGGGATGTTGCGTATAGACATAATTAGTGTCACCCAGGTTGTCGTGTGCGTAAATGCGGGTGTCGCTGCTGTTAACATGAAACGGTCCGATAAAATAATCATAAATCAGCCGTGTTTTGCGACCGGATTTTAAAACATTACCGACAATGCTGGTTTTCACCGGCTTGCTGCCGCAATAGGCGTCTTCGGTAATAACAATGGCGACTTCACCGGGATAATACACGATATTGTTTACAATCTGTGATGTAGAGCCGCCTTTGATTGCCGGATTGCGGTCCCAGTTGTCGGAAAACAGGCAGTTTTTAATCGTTACATTCAACGAACCGTCGCCAAGAAGGAACCCTTTTGAATGACAGCCTTCAGAATGGACTCCTGCGCAGTTGAAATTCTCGGCAAGTATTGTATTGCTTACCGTGATATCATGCGTTTCACCGTTGCACTTTGACCAGGTGCTGATCAGCTTGTTCGGGCTCCAGGTACAGGTGCAGTGGTCGATTACTACATTAGATGCGTTCTGGATATAGAAGCTGTGACGGCAATCTCCGCCGGGACCGTGATGATCGAGATTGCGAATTGCCAGGTGCTGCACGAGAACATCGTGCGTATGTATCTGAATGCCGTAGCCGATAATCGTGATTCCCGGTGAGGGCGCGGTCTGCCCTGCGATTGTGCAATATGGATTTCTGATTGCCAGGTGACGGCAGTTGCCGGTTGGCCTCAGATCAATGATCCCGCCAACTTCAAAAACAATTGTCCGTTTTCCACTCGCATCAATAGCTTCTTTCAGCGATCCCGGCCCCGAAGCATCGAGGGTCGTTACTTTAATTATTTCTCCTCCTCTCCCGGCAGGTGTAGTTGTCCCGAATCCTTCAGCACCGGGAAACACCGGAATGGTTTGGCCTGAGACAGCGATTGGTATGGCGATACAAAACAGAAATTGCCGGAACACATCATGCCACACCAGAAGAAAACACCGGGTATCATATTGAGCTGCTATGTTCATGTGGCCCCCTCTGCGCACGGTATTGGGTAAAAAAAATGCTGATTAGCGCCTTCCGGCTTCACAGAAAAGTATATTTACCATATAATATACTGACCCTTATTGCGCAGTAATTAGTATATGAAGACAAAAACGGAGCAAATTCAGCCGAGATTCGGGAAGCCCATTCGACATGTTTCGTATCCTGTTTCCGATAATTTTGCCGTTTCGTTCAGGGATAATTATTTGCTGAGCGACAGACCCGATTTGCGGATGCAATTTCATGAATTGTTTGAAATTGGATATTGTACCCATGGCCATGGTGTATTTATTGCGGGCAACAGGTTTTATCAGTTTTCATCCGGGGATATGGCAGTTATTCCCCCGAATGTTCTTCACCTTGCACAAAGCTCACCGGGATGGAAAAGCACGTGGTCTTTTTTGTTTTTTGATCCGGTGGCCGTACTCGGGCCCTTTACGGATGATTATTCATTGCTGGATACGTCGGTGTTTACGCATCCTGGTTTTCCCTGCCTGTTCAATAGAGACAGATCACACACCATCTGTTTTCTGGCCCGGGAGATGGTCGATGAGCTCAGGGCGCGGAGAGCGGGATATCGTAACGCCGTTCGTTCACTTATGCTGGTTCTCTTGACAAAACTTCATCGGCAGCCTGGTGCACGAAGTAACGCTCCCGTATCCACAGATAATGATGTGCTCAAGCGGATTATTCCGGCGCTGGAGTTGATTGCTTCAGGCTACGCCGGCGACCTGCGAATTGCCGCGCTGGCTGAAGCGTGTTGCATGAGCGTGCGGAATTTTAACCGGCAGTTCAAGGAAGCACTGAAAAAGACACCCTGGGAGTACCTGAATTATTACCGCATATCAATGGCATGTGCGGAGCTTCGTGCGACAAGCAAACCGGTCCGCATCATTGCATACAGCAATGGCTTTACGACTCTTTCTTCATTCAACAGGTCTTTCAAGGCAATTATGAAAATGTCACCGCGTGAATGGCGAAAAGGGGCCGGCAATAATTTTCCGGCCGGTGTTGTTTCTCATAATATAAACACCGTGCGGAAGGCGGACCGTTCCTGAGCCGGGCGCGGGGAAAACGGCATTTTGTAATACGCGCCGCCCGTTCAGCATAAAAACTGTGGTTCCGATTGGGCCGGTCGGCCGGATCAGCGTTGCAAACGCGGTTTTGCTGTGAATTTCCACCGGCTGATCGGTAACCCACGTAGAATGAACGTCTTTACCAAGTGCCTGCCAATCAAGGAAGCTGCACCCGTCACCGCTTGCATCTGAAAAGTTGTGCGACTGGGCAAGATATCCGTTGCGGTACCAGGTGTTGGAATCTGAATCGAGCGTGGTGAAAAAATGGTTCCAGTCCGTGGCGCTCATCCACGAAAAAATACCGTTTCCGACTGCGGAAAAGGTATTGTTTCGCAAATACCACTGTTCATTGAACAAATCTTCACCGTTAAGCTGACGGTCTTCTTCGATAAGGTTCCACAGTACGCCCGAATATGCATGAATGTAGCTGTTTTCAATCCGGACATTTTGAACTCCCCGGATTTTAAATCCATACCGGTTGTTAAGCACCATGCCCCTGACAGTGATCGGCCCGGGGCTGACTTCAATATGTACGGGGTCTGCACGATTGTTGACAACAGAAACGTTTTCAAGAAGCATATCGGTGTTGTCCCAGTCGATCCACATGCCGTATGCTGCATAATTGTCTTCAACTTCGATATTCCTGAGTGTCATTATGCGGTTTTCGGGGATGATTTTGAATCCGGCAGCGTCATGGCCCGCGTGGTGCCCCCATGACTGGCGCCAGGCATTGAATTTTGCCGTGCAATGCTCAACCAGCACATTCTCACATCGCCCGAATCCCAGTCCTTTCCATCCATTGCGCTCGACCGGGCAGTTGCGGACCGTGACATTACGGTACCGCGATATTTTAATTGCGGTTGCATTGTTGTTGTACAGAGGACAGTTTTCGACTAGTGCATTTTCCGGCTTGACAGCACCGGTATCTCCCGGAGCAGTGATCGAAACGGCGTTGCCCCATAAATCAATATCGTTTACATGGTTGATTATCCATGATGCAGTCTGAGTGAAAAGGATATTGCGCAGGACAATATTCGATTTGTTGTGAATATTGACAAGCTGTTCTGAAACACCGACCGTAATCAGATCGTCATTTTTCAATGCAACCTGCAGTTTCATTGAAACCGTACCCGCCGATTCATCAACAAGGAAAGAATTATAGTTTAAATTTTCTTCTTTCAGCCGTTGCTCGAGCAAAGTCCCGTTTCTGAAAATCATTTCGCGACGGAGTATGAAATTCTGGGGATACTGGTCCCAGTTTTCGGTTGGGGGATTTGCCGCATATCCCCAGGCATACGGCCAGTCGTGTTCGTACGTGTTAACCTGGCCGGCGACCTCGGTCCATGTTGACGGCTCCCATCCGTCGGCAACAGCGCCGCTCATGATTACCCCGTTCGGCTCAGTGCCTTCTATTATAAGTAAAGTCGAGCGCGCCGGCTCGCCCAGATCGGTCCCGTTGATTATTATGCTGTCGAGACGGTAGGTGCCTGGCAATATGGATATTCTGGTGGGCACACCCGCACTGATCTGCTCTGTCGCCAGTTCAACCGCACGGGCAATTGTCTGTACTGCAGCATTTTCACTGAGGCCGTCAGAGGCATTATCACCGTCAGGTTTTACATACAACTGAGTTTCCACAATGCTTTCGTCAATCAACGCGCCGGTGGCTTCCTGGGCAACAGGTATTTGTGCTGCGATGTCAGAAAACAGGAAAAAAAGCATAGCGGAAATGGCGCACAAAATGCTCTTTACTATTTTTCTCATATCAGAATCTCCTTTTGATAATACTTGAGATTGCTCATCGCAATTTACCCATAGTACTCTGTACTATAAATATAATCAAAAAAACCTGCCGAATGAGCTTTTATTCTTACTGTGGCCGGTTTAATGGTAGTTAATATTCGTAACCTCCCCGATTTTCATCGGGGCAGGCGTGCGCTCGTTCTCAATGCCTCGGTCCTGTCGATGCTTTGAGGGTTGCGCCGGTTACCGCTTCACTCTCCCGGGTTTTGCTTGCGCGGACTGCCTGAAGAAGCTCGGTTTCGGAAACAGGGACAGCATTTGATACCAGCTCGGGAAGGTGATACATCCAGATATTTGATTCGTAGTACCCGGGATCTTTTCTGGGGAGAAGGAAGGCTTTTCTTGCTTTGCCGGCACTGTCGATATACGAAAAATAGGTCCGCAGTATCTGGCCGTCGTGCCACTTCGCGCTGAAAGCAAGCCATCGGGAATTACTCGACCAGGAGTGCCATGATTCCGCTCCTTTCCGGGAGCATTCAAGTCTGCTGTACTTTCGGGTTCCGAGGTCCATTATGTAAAGATCTGTTTTTGATGAAAAGGACGGCATCCAGCTCCAGGGGGTCATGCAGAATACCAGAAACTTTCCGTCGGGAGAAATCCGGGGCTCGACAATGCTCATGCCGACCGAATCGGCGGCAAGGACCGTGTCGAGTTCGCCCCATATTCCGGTTTCCAAGTCGTATTCCACGCTCATGAGATCATATTTTACCTTGTCAACATACTCGACAATGGCGCTTTCATTCTCTCCAAGGTCGTTCCACAATTTCGGTGCGCTGCAGAAAAACAGACGGCTGCCGTCGGGAGCCCATGCCGGAAATATTTCAAGACGGTCGGGTTGGCGCAAAACCGGAGGAGACAATGCTGTTTTATTTTTGACAAAAAAGAGAAAAATGTCGGAATCGACATCAAATGCTTCCCGTACTTCAAAACGTGATGTATGACAAAGCTGCCGGACTTTGTTTATGGAAAATGCCAGCATTCTGCCGCTCGGGTGCCAGGATGCAAAAGCGCCGGCACGCCTGTTCCGTTCGGTACGCGTGTCGACTTTTTCGATTGAATCGCCGTGAAGGATCATTGTGCCGGCATAGGAACCCCGGATATGAAGGCTCATCTTGTGAGCATTGTTGTTCAAAAAGGTATGGCAGTTCATG
>WJKA01000563.1 GCA_014729375.1 Chitinivibrionales bacterium | reverse complement strand
TTTGTCTTCAAGTTTCCGTGCCTGGTATGCAGAACTGGAATAGCCGGCTTCATACGACTGGACCGAATGAAGAATATTTATCCAGCAATTTACATCTTCAATTTTCTTTCCTTCAGGATAGAGTGACTGATATTTCGTAAACTCACGGAGCGCGGCTTCCCAATCGGCGAACGGATTTCCATAGTAAATGTTGAGGTATCCCAGTTTGTACTGGGCTTTTTCAGCGGCTTCGGTTTTCGGGTGCTCATCCCTGATTTTTGCATATTCCATGCGGGCATGGACATAGTCGCCGGCATTGAACAGCGAGTCTGCCTCGGCAAGTGCGCGTGCACCTGCGGTCATGATCTGCCCGGCGCAGCGCACGAGCGTCAGGATAGCCAGACAGACGACGAGAAACATATATACATTTGGACTTCTTTGCACGCTATTTCTCTTCGGAGGATTTGTCCAGATTAATCATCTGCTCGCCGCTTGAGGTATAATCTTCCACCACTGGATTTTTTATTTCCCGCAATTTCCGGGTTACCTGCGATATTCGCTCGGTCTCTTCGAGGATAGACCGTATGCGATCACGAAGTTCGGGAGCAAAATCGCGCATAGACATCTCAAGGAACTGGGCGTTTCCGGAAATTATCATGAGCGGATTATTTATCTCGTGATTTACAGAAGCAACAACTTCGCCAATTGCCGCCAGGCGCTGAAACTTGACAAGATCTTCCTGCGCTTTCTTGAGGTCCAGTGCCATATCGAAAAAGGCCGATGCCAGGTCCCCGATTTCATCTTTCGGGTACCCGCTGGGATTAAAATAAAAATTGCCCTTGCCGATAAGGCTGGCCGATTCTTTGAGCTTGCGAAGTGAATTGGTAATGGCTCGTGAAAAAATCAGCGCAAACATTATGGCGATTGCCGAAATTCCAATAAGAAGGATCAAAGTCAATTGCTGCGCATTTGTCAAGCGATTCTCGATGTCATTAATACGGTTATTTGTCTGCGCATCAATAAGGACGTTTATGGAATCGAGATAATCGATAAAACTGGAATCGGCCTTGTTGATCAACTGGTCAAGCATTGTCTGTTTGCGTCTTGTGCGAACCGTTCTCCGCTCATTTTCAAGCAATACCAGCTCCTCAAAACCGCTGATATACTGATTGTTCTGCTTTTTTATGTCTTTGCTGACCGTGTTTTTGAGGTTTTTAATTTTCGGATTAACAACACCTTCATCAGACACCGCCGAATCAAGACGCTGCACCGTTTTCAACTGGCTTTCAAGTGAATCGAGGAGAGCGGAAATTGTGGCACTGATCGACCTGAATTTATCAACGGACTGCTGGTTTTTCAGACTGTTATAGATTACCCGGCTTCGTTTGCGGCTCCCGTGAAGGTTTGATATGCGGATGAAATCCTGCTGAACCGCATCCTGCATCTTCAATATATGGGCAATGCTGTTCAAGTCTGAAAGACGGTACACAATGGCGACATAGAACACATTCAGCAAAACAATTGCTATAAAACCCAGAAATACTTTTGGAGCGATATTTATTCTCATATTTCAATATTATATCTTAGTTCAGAAGTCATGTCCAATTGAAAAGTAAAACCTGTTTTCATTCCCGATGTCCAGATTTTCTACTATGCTCTCGTTATGTATGAGCCGTCCCCATGAAAAGCGTATGGGCCCGATTAATGTTTCCAGGGCAATTCCCAGCCCGAGGCCGACGGGGGCATTGTTCAAAAGCTCACGCACGGCCCGTGAATCTGCGCTAAATGCATCTTCACGCCATGCATATCCCCAGTCAACCGTACTTTGCAGGTACACTTTATCATGGACGCGGAACCGATACGCCCCTTCAAGCATAAAAACAATGTCACCCGGCCATGCTCGCGGTGGAAGCCCGCAAAATGAGACATGATTAAAAATGCCCATATCGCGAAACTTTTCCTGAGAGAGCGTACCTCCGAGAAAAAGCCGTTCGACGTTCGGCAGTGAATTGTTTGACCACGAGAGATGAATTTTAGGAGCGAGAGTATGCCGTTGTGCCAGGGTAAAATAGTAGCGACCGCTCGCGTCTGTTTTTAAAAAACTCTCTGTTCCTCCAATCGCATCATATGCACCGCCGATACTAATATAGTGTTTCCCTCCTTTTTGAGGAAAGGGGAACCGGTCGATATTGTCGACGGTAAGCCGCAGCATGAGGTATCGGATTCCATCTCGAAACGAGCTCAATGGATCTTCAAAAATGCTCCTGTCCGACTGATGAACTTTGAATTGCTCGATTCGAACTCCGCATTCAAGCATGGCAAAATTACCGGCATTTGCTCCGATCAAACCTATAATACCGGCCTTTCTCAGCGTTTGTTCCTGTAGATAGAACGTGTCGAAAACCGCGGTATCGGCTGTTTGCTCTGCAGCTCTTTCCCTGATTTTTTCCCTGGAGACATAAAGCTGCAGTTTTGCCATATTTGCCAGTTTTCTGAAAAAGGGTCGATGACCGGCGAGCTCAAAAGCATATTTTTCTCTTCGAAGTCCGTATTGAAGGTGCAGGGATGCACAAATGCCTTCACCGAAAAGATTTTCATACGCGGGTTGAACATACCCTTCAGCAAGATGAAACTCATCAAAACGAAATGCCGCGCGGGCACGGAGATACTTTTTTTCGGTAACATATATTCTGGCCGTAAACGAAGAATCCATTGCAATGTTTACATTTTCAAAAAGACTGGTGCCGTAGATGGAAGCAATGCTGTTGGATATGCGCTGTCCGGTCAGGGGAGTGCCTGTTTTGAAATCGAGCAGCGATTTGATAAGCCGGCTTGAGGTCCTGTTGTTGCCAGTAACTTCAATTGTAGCTACTATGCCGGGATTTACCCTGACAATGGTCCCGGTGCCGGATACGGAAATGCCGGTTATGCTGCAGAAAGGATAGTTATTTTCTTTGCTTGCCGATAGAAATGTTTCCCTGAATGATTTTTCCGCGATGGATTTTTCATGCGTTGAACAGAGGTGCTCGGCGAGGCTGTCCAGATATGCCGGGACGGTTGAAATCGCGGATTCAAACGCAATCGGGCATTTCAGCAGCATGTCTGCATTCTTTTCCCGGTCTTTTGTGCTGTGGGGAAATTTTGCGGCAATTTCAGAAAGTATTTCTGGAATATGTGCCTTTCCCGCGTCATACCCCCGTGCGATAAGCGTGTCGAATTGCGTAAAATCCGTATTGAGAAAACCATGGAGGCG
>WJKA01000562.1 GCA_014729375.1 Chitinivibrionales bacterium | reverse complement strand
CGTCGGATTCGCACTGACAAATTCAAAAAGCAGCCGCTGCGGCCGGCCGACCTGGTTTTTGCCGAATGTTTCCGGGGAAGTAACAATATGCTCAAGAACCGAAATGAGGTATTTTTTACTTATCCGGAAATTTATAAATCCCCCTGCAACAGTATAATGCAGGTGAGGGTCGGGAACGATAAACCGCTCATCCCACTGGAATTGTGCCATTATTTCTTTTGCAATTGCCGGCGGCGGCTTATGCAGTGATTTTGCCAGTCCCATTGCCAGCGGCGTCGAAAGATCCCCGTGGGCTTTGCTTTTCGGTTTTTCGATAATTATATCATCGCCGGGAGCACAATCCGCGCCGAATGCTTTTTCGCATGCCTGGTGCAGTTGTTCAGACAGGTAGGTTCGAATTGCTGCAGCCATTACCATACATCTTTCTCCGGCTCCGGTTTTTTCTCATCAGACCAGAGCTGCTCGAGAGAATACAGCTCGTGCATTTCGGGAAGCATTATATGAGCAACCACGTCAACGCAGTCGATCAGAAGCCAGCGTCCCTCGGACTTGCCCTCTATGTGCCACGGGGAAACGTGGACCTTTTCGAGCTCATCGAGGATTTCATCACATATCGCCCTGTTGTGAACAGCATTTTCTCCCTGACAAATAACAAACCAGTCGGCGGGAGCATTCTTTTTGCGTAAATCGACAATCGATCCCGATCCTTTTTTTGCTTCGGCACTCTCGATCATTTTTTCTGCAAGCTTGCGTCCCTGCAGTTCGTCGCTGTGTGCTTTTATCATTGTTTCCCTTCTATATCCGCGCCAAGATAAACGGTTACGTCAAACCGGTCGCTCTCGTTTCGCATAAGCAGAATTTTATCGGACTCGAGCGCAAGCACCTCTCCCACCTGACGGGCAATTGTCATGTCGTGTGTTCTCGAAACAACAAGCGTCGATGGATAGTTAAATGTACCGGCATTTCCAATACCATCATTTTTAACGTCAAAACCGTGTTCCCGGAGAAGTTCCGCGGTTCTCCAGGCTGCACCGTCAATACCGCACCCATTTAATATTTCAATCCGGCCGATATGCGGAATTTTTTCTCCGTCAACCACCGAGGAACTATCATGTGCACTGTAGCGGATTCGTCCGATACCAACTGCAAGCGCGATGATTGCGCAAAGAACCAGAAAAACAAAAAAATTACGCATAGGCGCGATTTATTTCACCTGATGTACATTTTCCGGCCCCGGCTGACAGCCGGAGGATGCATTCTGTATGGACCGCCCCTGAAAAGTGTGAAACACAGGTGCTTATTTGTCTATACATACGATAACAGGTTCGTGTTGAGATATTTCATCCGGCGTAAGCAGGACATAACTGAGAACCATAATTTTATCGCCGGGCATACCCAGCCGCGCGGCCGGACCGTTCAATGCTACTTTTTTTGAACCGCGTTCGGCTTTGATCACATATGTTTGAAACCGCGCACCATTTGAACTATTAAGAACATCAACAGCTTCATTTTCAACAAATCCGCATTTTTCAATGTATTCCTCATCAAGAGCAATACTTCCTTCATACTCAAGGCACGATTCGGTAATGGCAATATCACGAAGCTTTGCATTAAGGATTTTTCGCAGCATTTCAGTTCTTTCCAACGGTTAAAGGTATATTCCAGTGCACTGTTATCCTGGTATCACAACAAGGCGATGCTGATGAAAATCGAGCGGCCTCCTTGTTCATTTTCTTTTCCACCTGCACAAACATGTCTACGCCGCTCCATCCCATGGCAACGGGAAGGCATACAAAGAAAAAAACCGGATAATCTATTGCCGGATCCATGCTCTGCAGTTCCATGCCCAGCGATATCCCGCCCATCAGCAGTGATATCCCTGCAATGCCGAGCATTGAATATCCTCTGCCATACTGTCCCATTTTTATTTGCGTATAGCCGGGGAACAAAAAGCTTTGCAGAACAGACCATCTCCCGAGTGTCCCGCCTCCAGGGCTTCCCCTCATAATCTGTTCATCGGTTAATCCGGACCGGCGTTTCCGGATCCATCGCCATTCGGAAATATTCATTTCTTTCCAAGGTTCCTGTGAATATTCCGTAATGGAAATGCCTGCCTGAAGCAACTTGAATACTTTTTTCATCGGCATGCCGCTTCGCTTTATATACTGCCATTCAGGAAGGGACAGACCGAGTTTTTCATAATACTCTTTTTCCGAAGACGTTCCATCCAGAACAAGATTTTCACAAAACGCCGGTGAAAAATATACAAACGCTGTAAAAATCGGCAAACAAACCCGCATTACATTCTGGCCGTGCACAACAATTCTCCTTGTTCCCGCTGTTTTTCCCGAAGGCACGATCCAACTGCAAACAGCAAAAAATCAGGATAAAAACAATAATCGTTTAAAATACTTCCCTGCATGTTTTATGCTCAAAAGCGGCGTTGTTTATTTGAAATTATAATGCTTCTTTACCGGTTTTTTGATATCCCAGACACAGGAAAGACCTCTGGGAAACCTCACGAAATCACCTGCACCGAATTCAACCTTACCACCGTCTTCGGTCTCTACAACTACCAGTCCCTCAAGAAGATAGCATTCTTCGACACTGTCATAATGCCAATCGAACCTCGATTTTTCTTTCTCCCATATCGGCCAGGAAAAAATGCCTTGCGACTCAAGCTCTTTTTGTTCCGGACGGGTAACAGAAATTTCCATATCAACTCTCCTTTCAGCATGTTAAATGGAAACAGGCCCCTGCTTTTTTATCCGACAATAATTTGTTATAGATTTCCACGGCTTTTTTGCTCGGCGCACATCTCAGCTCAATTCCCTTCACAGACAATTCTGTGTCCAGATTTTTCTCCGGTTTCATTATTCCATATGCACCGGTTCCGGCAATTATTATCTCGGGTTGTTGCGCGACCAATTCGACGAGGTCTTCCAGCAGCAGTTTATGTCCCTGCTTCCTCCGCCAGTTATCATGCACGCTACCATCGGGAAACACGAGCAGATCGGAATTGTACGACTTTCCGTTTATGACAATGTGTCCGAATGAATATTTTTCAATCATAGGCCTCAGTTGGAACCTGCATGTTATTCGCGGTGTTTTTTTCTGCTTACCGGCACCGGAAGCATTAAATTTGAAAATAATTGATTGGAAAAGTGTGTCTCGGCACTCATGCATTTTATTTGTACCGGTCGCAGGTTGTATTTTTTTCCTCTTTCAGAATTAAACGTCATAAGCGAGACAACATTGAGCTATAACAAATTTATCCGGAATTTCAGCATAATTGCTCATATCGACCATGGCAAATCCACCCTTGCCGACCGGTTACTTGAGCGGACCGAAACAATCGATAAATTGAAGATGCAGAACCAGATTCTCGACGACATGGATCTGGAGCGGGAGCGCGGAATTACGATAAAGTCCCATCCGATCAGGATGGCCTATACTTCACCTGAAGGAATTTTATACACGCTGAACCTTATTGATACGCCGGGACATGTGGATTTCTCGTATGAGGTTTCCAAATCGCTTGCAGCGTGTGAAGGAGCGCTTCTTGTGGTTGATGCGACGCAGGGGATCGAAGCGCAGACTCTGACAAATATATACCTGGCTCTCGACCAGGACCTGACCATTATTCCAGTCCTGAATAAAATTGACCTCCCCTCCGCGCATCCTGATGAAGTCGGCGGGCAAATTGCAGATCTTCTTGGAATTGACCGGGAAGGAATTATCAGTTGCAGCGCAAAAACCGGCGAAGGCGTCGACGTGCTGCTGGAACGGATCATCAGTGACATCGCACCGCCTGAAGGCGACACTGCGGCGCCGCTCAAGGCGCTGGTATTTGACTCAAAATATGATTCATTCAGAGGAGCGATCGCGTATATCCGTGTGTTTGAAGGCGAAATTATGCCGGGACGGATCATCCGTTTTTTCTCGAGCGGAATAGAGTATGAAGTTGACGAAGTCGGGCATTTTATTTTAAATCGCAAATCGCAGAAAAAGTTAAGCGCCGGTGAAGTCGGGTATGTTGTTGCAAGCATTAAAACAGTCTCAGACGTTAAAATCGGCGACACAATTACGACAAAGCGCAACGGCGCCGAAAAACCGATTCCGGGATACAGAGAAATCAAACCCATGGTTTTCAGCGGCATTTATCCTGTTGACAAAGACGAATACGAAGACCTCAGGACTGCGCTGGAAAAACTGCAGCTTAACGATGGTTCAATAAGCTATGACCCCGAAACATCGGCAGCACTGGGATTCGGGTTCCGGGCCGGTTTCTCCGGTCTGCTGCACATGGAGGTCGTTCAGG
>WJKA01000561.1 GCA_014729375.1 Chitinivibrionales bacterium | reverse complement strand
GTCACAAGGAGCGGGAAATGCCGTTGACCGCACAAGACAGGGCCCTAATAAAGGACCTTCACCTGGCAGCGCTGTTTCCGGTCATGCACGACAATGTACTTCTCGGCCTTCTCGGGATCAGAACGCAGCACGGCGAAACCATTGACAAAGAAGATAAAATGCTGATCAGGGTTTTTGCCGGGTCAATCGGCAACGTCATCTATAAATACCGGCTTCAGAAAGAGCATATCGAAAACAAGCAATTCGAATCGTTCAGCAGGATCTCATCATTTATTATCCATGATGTAAAAAATCAGGTTGCAACCTTGTCGCTTGTAGCAAAAAACGCCGATAAAAACATGGATAATCCTGAATTTCGCAAAAGCCTGCTTCTTTCAATAAAAAACTGCGCTGCAAATCTTCAGTTGCTCATCAACAAGCTGGGTGCATCCCCGAAGCAGGAAACGCTTTCCATAGTAAATCAGGATATTGTTCCGATTATCACCGAGGCGCTGGAAAGCTCGGGAATTGAATCGCTCGACAGCCTCACGATTGAAACTGAGTTTGCACCACCGGTGATGTGCCCGATCGATAAAACCTCGCTGTTTTACATACTGAAGAATCTCATTATCAATGCGCTGGAGGCGATGGAATTCAGGGGGACGCTTTCTGTTTTTGCAGGCCCGAGTGATTCGATTCCCGACAATCTGAAAAATGTCCTTACCGTAGGCAAATCTTTTGTCTCCAGATACCGCCGGGCAATTGTAATCAAAGACACCGGCTGTGGCATGAGCGAAGAATTTATGCGGGACAAACTGTTTCATCCATTCAGCAGCACCAAAGACAAGGGAGTAGGGATCGGCCTGTACCAGTGCAAGACGCTTGCAGAAAAAATGAACGGCCGGATGCTGTGTCATTCGGAAGCCGGAAAAGGGAGCACGTTCTGTATTTTGTTTCAGTGTCTTTGAAAAACGCAATTACTTCACACATCGAAAGCCGACATTCTGCCTTCGCGCTTCAGGTTTGCACCGGTCCCGTGCCGCGGGACGGAGCGCCCGGACCGTATTTTCGAACGATCCGCCGCGGATCACCCGGTGCGTACCGTTGCCGGGACCGGCAGGATTTACCTCCGGTGACTTTTGGTAATAATCGCGGTCGTACCAGTCTGCGCACCATTCCCACACATTGCCGCTCATATCGAAAAGGCCGAACGCGTTCGGCCCTTTCTTCGCTACAGGATGAGTCCTGAATGAGCTGTTGCTCTCATACCAGGCAAAACTGTCTGCACCCCCGTCATTACTCCCCCAGGAATATATGGTCTGTGTTCCCGAGTGCGCGGCATATTCCCATTGTGCTTCGGTAGGGAGTTTTTTTCCAAGCTTCCTGCAATACGCCCGCGCTTCAAACCAGGTTACCCGCTCAACAGGACAAGCCGGACACGTGGCGTTAAATGATGGATTGCTGAATATCTGCCTGACAAAATCCTCCTGCGTGACTTCAGCGGTATCCATAAAAAAACCGTCAATTGTAACTTCATGCAACGGCCCTTCTTCATTATTAGCACCGACCGTCCCCATGGAAAACACTCCTCCCGGTATCCAGACCATGCCCGCAGGAGGAGTACCGGCAGAATCCTTTTTACCTGCCGTGTTTTCCGAATCCCGGGCCGGCGAAGGCATACAAAATACCAGCAGGATCAATACAGAAATTGATTGGATCAAGGTACCGTGCATTCGCATTTGTCCTTTCCCGTGCTTTCTCAGGACCGGGAATTGCCTCGACTCTTGTTATTTATTTTATTTATCAATTCAACTGCTTCCCTGAATCCGGGTTTCAGCTTTATCGCCCGTCGCAAAGCCCTGATTGCTTTGCTGTAGTCTTTTCTATAATAATACCCCAGACCGATGCTGTAATGCAAGTCCGGATCACCGGGGCTTTTTTGAACAGCCTCCGACAGCTCCTCCACTGCCTCGTCGTATTTTCCTGATTCAAGCAGGAGCATCCCGAGGTTTTTCGAGATATTTTCCAGGCCGGGACCATGCTCCTTTGCCTGCTGAAGTGCATCAACTGCATCGCGGTACCGGTTGATATATGCATAACAGATACCCATATTTCCCCACGCTTCGGGGAAACCGGGAAGCCGGTCTGTTGATTGCCGATAGAGCGATATCGCCCGTTCATGGTTTCCCCGGAGCCGGCAGATATTGGCAAGATTAAAAAATACGGCCCCGGCAACTTCCTCGCCACTCAGATTTCTCATATCATACCACGGCCTGTCCGCCAGCCCGTATTTCTCTTGATATCGCGTATCAGTGTAAACGTATCCTTTGCGGTTCGGCTCCAGGTTGAATCGGGTCGTCCCGTTGTCGTAGCGCACAAAAAAATGAGTGGGTATAATTACGCCGTGGAGTGGGATATCCAGTTGTTCGGCAAGGATGAGAAAAAGAAGCGACACTCCCAGGCAGGACCCTTTCTTTTTCCTGAGGATCGTATGCGGGAGCAGGCTGCGTATATCAGTCCTGTTCGAGTCAAAGCCGATTCCCCATTTTAAATAAATCCGATCAATAAAAAATCCTGCGGTCTGTTCAGGCGTGGTGGCGGTATCGAAATTTCTTTTAATGTCTGCAGCGGCTTTTTCAATCCGGACCGGAAAATCTTCCAGGCCGGGAATTGTGGAATCGATGTCTTTTCGTGCAATCTGTATTGCATCAGAGACTAATGTCATATATGAAAATTCGGTATTTGTATCAGTTGTGTGCGTGCAACACAGCAATAAAGACAGGACCAGCGGGGGTATGAATCGGGGTCGGACCACGGTTAATCGCTTGATATTAATTAAAATAAGCATCCCTCACTGTCAATTTTAAGCGCTTAGAACCCGGTTTTTGCCCCTGAAATCCGTCATTAATGCTCCGTATAAGAAAAGTACATGCTCATGACTCTCTGTTCATGCTGAGTGACACGTAGTTCATTCTTAGATACAATCCCGCCTCTGGCAGGACCATTCGGAACGAACGGTGTATCGCATCGACGTATGGACGAAGATGTCGTGAGTATGTACACCAAAAAATAACATATACTTATCGATCACACAAAAAGGCCCTGCCTCGCCAAAATTGGATTAAACTGTGCCGATAATCTCCGATCCCATACAGGAAAATCATACCCGCCAGAATCGCTTGTCAACAACAATCT
>WJKA01000560.1 GCA_014729375.1 Chitinivibrionales bacterium | reverse complement strand
GCACTCACTTACTACCATGAGGTGTGGCACAGTCTTCAGGCTGTGCAGATATCATTTTCTGAATGCACATGCTACATGCGTACGTACGGGAAGTATTTAATTGCCGGAATTATAGTATTTATTCAAAACTACTGGTGAGAGTTGTCAGAGTTGCTTTACCTCAAGCATTGTGCCGTCGGGGTCTTTACAAAAAAACATTTTTCCACCTAAAAGCTCTGTTACCATTGTACAGCCCGAATTTTCAAGGGTTTCATAGCAGCGGGAAATATCCGCTACGCCGAGTGCAATATGATTTGCTCCTGATGCTTTCAGCTCCTTTACGAGCGGTGAAACAGGGCGTTCACGGCCAACCGGATTTGCGGGCTGAAGTAGCTCGAACTGTATTCCGTTCAGTTGAATGACCGCTGCCTTGATTTCCAGTCCCGGTTTTTCAAAACGCCGAACTTCAATAAATCCAAAATGCTCCCTGTACCATGCCACCGACCGTTCGAGATCGGAAACAGTGATACCGACATGAATAAATGCTGATTTGTCAGTCATAGTTAATCTGAGTACTCATACAAAGGTTGAAATTATCTGTTCGGCTCAATGACAACCTTCAGGCATTTGTCAGGCTGTGCACCGACAGTATAGGCCTCCTGGACCTGGTCGATACCGAAGCGGTGCGTTATCATATCGGCTACCGTTACTGTTTTATGACGGACCAGCTCGATTGCGTGCATATTATCAAGGGGAGCCGAGCCGTAGCAGGTTTTTATGGTAATATCGTTTCGCCAGAAAGGATTGAAATCGATCGGGATGGTTTCGCCGGGTCTGGGTACTGCAAAAAAGAGAACCAGTCCTCCCCTGTCCACTGCCTGCAAGGCTGATTGTGCGGCAGACAGCGCTCCGACACAGATAATCACCTTATCGGCCAGACGGCCGTCATTTGCCTGCCTGATCGCAGCGGGGATATCATCAGAAGCCTTGACTGCATGGTTTGCGCCGGATTCAAGCGCCTTTTTCAGTCTGAATTCGCTCATATCCGTCGCAACAATATTCCCTGCACCGATTGCGCGGGCAAGCCTGATAATGAGCAGTCCGGCAATGCCACTTCCACAAACAAGTAATGATTGGGAAGGTTTCAGATCTATTGTCCGAAGCGCGCGAACCGCGGTCCCCAGGGGCTCGATAAAAGTACCCTGTTCACAGGTCATTTCATCGGGTAGAAGAAACGTTCCGGTATGAATGCTTCTTCCGGAAACCCTGAGATACTGGGAAAAACCGCCGGGATCGAAATTGTTAATTGTCTGAAAAGCGCTGCACGCGGTTTCATGGCCTGTTTTGCAATAGTAGCACTCATCGCAGGGCACGTGATGGGTCACAAATACCCTGTTGCCCTTTCGAAACCGCGCAATATTTTTGCCGGTTTCAACGATTTCACCTGAAGGCTCATGTCCCAGGACAAGCGGGGCCCGTTTGATCCTGTACCACTCCATAAGGTCGCTTCCGCACAGGCCGCATGCTACGACTTTCACCAGGATATCATCATCACCAGCGTGCGGCACAGGACGTTCTTCAACGCGCACATCGCTGTTGCGATAGTAAACTGCAGCTTTCATTGATTTTTCAGGTCCTGGTAGAGTTGATACGCCTCGCGTACCGGCATGTTCTCATGGACAACTTTTCGCACGGCCCTGATCATCGCCACCGGCGCGTCGGACTGAAAGATATTTCGTCCCATATCTACACCGCAGGCACCCTGAGCGAGCGCATCCCGGGCCATCTGGAGCGCGTCTTTTTCAGGGAGTTTTTTTCCGCCAGCAATAACGATCGGGACCGGACACCCCGCAGTAACCGTCTCGAAACCGGGCACAAAGTATGTTTTGACAAATGCGGCACCGAGCTCGGCCAGTATCCGTGTCGCAAGCCCGATATAGCGCGCATCACGGGTAAGCTCCTTACCCACGGCGGTAACGCCGAGTACCGGAATGCCATACCGCATGCACCCGTCGATCAGCCGGGTCATGTTGTTGACAGTCTGGGTTTCAAACGGACCGCCGATAAAAACCTGCACAGCCACCGCAGAGACATTCATCCGCAATGCATCGTCGACGTCAATCGCCAGATGCTCGTTGGAGAGCTCTTTGAGAATACTCGGCCCCCCGCTTGCGCGCATGACAACGGCCCTGCCGGTTGACGGCTCGATCATGGTTCGCAGGGCTCCCCTGGTAAGCATAAGGGCATCGGCAAACAGGGCCAGCGGACGGATCGATACGTCGATACGCTCAAGCCCGGTTGTCGGTCCCTGGAAATAGCCGTGATCAAACGCCAACATTACTGTTTTTCCGGAATCGGGATTAAATATCCGCGCCAGCCTGTTTTTCATGCCCCAGTCATACGAATTGGAGCCTTTCAGAAAAAACATTTCACTGGTCTGCACAACATCGGTATGGAAATTTTTCTGTTTTGAACTCGTATCGGTTTCAGGCATATCACAATCCTCCTCACCTGCTCAGCACGGCTGATGTTTTACAATATGGTATTTATCCGGTTTATTTCGCGGTCGAAAAATATAGGTTGATTCGACAGGGAGAGTCAAGAAGGGCACCATGCAGAAAAGAACGGGAATGATCCTGTTTTCCGCTTACTCTCATTTCTCTTTTATGCTCTCAGCGGACTCAGCCAATATTTTTTCCGCTGATTCGAGGGATCGCCGCGGGACATGTACCGGGTTAGCTCTCCTCCAGCGGGCGGAATTCAGAGCGGTCGTCCTGGTTGTAAATGTCAACAACATCACCTCGCCTGAGCATGACCTTCCCCAATTTGGGGAATTCTGCTATGTCGAGGTCTTTTACTTCTCCCCCGACCAGATAAACAAGATCCTCACCAAATGGATTTCTCAGATGATGAGCCACCGACGGCGTGGGGAACCCCATGAAATCTCCGGAACCAACTTCATACTCATCTTCGTCGATTTCCGCAATACCCTTGCCGGCCAGAATATAAATC
>WJKA01000559.1 GCA_014729375.1 Chitinivibrionales bacterium | reverse complement strand
TTTTTAATGCTTTATGCATCGGGTTTCATTTTTGTTGGTGCATTGTCAATAATTCATTTTCAGAGGCCGGAATTCATCGATTTCAAGATGAAAAAATTTCTTTTTGCGAAAAAAGATGGATAATCGCTTCAATAAGGCTTCTCCTAACCCGTTGTATTCAAAATTGTTATAATGAAATATTTACAAGAATGCTTGCATATCCCGTATTCGGATAGTATACTATTTGTTCAACCCTTGAACAAATACTATTCATATTCATGATTGAATACAAAATAATCCGCGAAATCGAGAAGGAGCCAGTTCAAACACAGCGGGGTCTGGCAAAGAAGCTCAATGTCAGCCTGGGCAAAGCGAATTATGTTATTGCCGGGCTTGCAGAAAAGGGGATAATCAAGGCAAAAAAGCTGAAAAATCATCCGGGCCAGATCCGCTGGCAGTATTTATTGACGGCCAAAGGTTTGAGAGAAAAGCTTTCGATAACACGGGATTATCTGAACAATCGCCTGGATGAATTCGATAGACTTCAGCAGGAAATTATCGAACTTAAAAGAGAGGTGGGGGATACGTCGCCACCTGAAAACAGATAGTAGACGCAGGCTGTGCCCTGCTCTTGTTTTTTTGTAAATATCCCGGGGGTGCGGTACATGCTTGCGGTACCGCCGAAAGGGGAAAGGCGCGTCTTTTAATATCAAATTGCAAATCCCCAATATGTATCTGCAAGGTACAAGTTATTGCATAATTGCTGATTGCATAACCGTGGCACGGCCATCCTGTCAAGCTTTAAAATTAATTGTGCGGCACGGCCTTCCAGACCGTGCCGTTAATTTCATAAAAGCACAACTAGCCAAGGAAAATCCACATGGCGCAGAAAAAAGCATTCATCACGGGCGTGTCGGGTCAGGACGGCTCGTATCTTACCGAGCAGCTTCTGGACAAGGGCTATGAAGTCCATGGAATGATCCGGCGGGCGAGCAGTTTTAACCGCGGAAGGATCGAGCATATTTACCGGTGGGGAAAAGAGCGGAACAACTTTTTTCTTCATTACGGCGATGTTTCCGACAGCAGCAATCTCAACCGGCTGGTGGAAAAAATCAGGCCTGATGAAATCTACAATCTGGCTGCACAGTCGCATGTAAAAGTCTCGTTTGAAGTCCCCGAGTATACAGCCGAAGTTGACGCGCTGGGGACCCTCCGTCTGCTGGATGCAATCAAAGAAACCGGTCTTGACTGTAAATTTTATCAGGCATCAACATCAGAGCTGTATGGAAAAGTGCAGGAAGTTCCGCAGAGCGAAAAAACGCCTTTCTATCCCCGATCGCCGTACGGTGTGGCAAAACTGTATGCATTCTGGATCGTGAAAAATTACCGTGAAGCCTACGGACTTCATGCAAGCAACGGCATTCTGTTCAATCATGAGTCTCCCCGGCGCGGCGAAAATTTTGTTACCCGAAAAATTACCCTGGGTGTAGCCGGGGTTAAGGCGGGCGCACGGGAGTGCATAAAGCTCGGTAATCTTAACGCGCGTCGCGACTGGGGATACGCACCCGATTATGTGAATGCAATGTGGCTCATGCTGCAAAAAGAGACGCCCGATGATTACGTTATCGCAACCGGCGAAATGCATACTGTGCGGGAGTTTGTGGAAGCAAGTTTCAGGCACCTTGACATATCTGTTCGATGGGAAGGTGAAGGAGAGAATGAAATCGGTGTTGACGGCAATACCGGCAATACAATTGTGCGGGTTGATCCAAAATACTACCGCCCGTCGGAAGTGGAACAGCTCTGCGGAGATACGTCAAAGGCAATAAATGCGCTCGGATGGAAACCAACGGTCACCTTCGATCAGCTTGTCGAGATCATGGTCAAAGCCGACCGGGAAACGGTCAAATCGAGATAAGAGTAAGAGATAGAACGCGGATAACGCGGATGCGACGGATTTTCGCGGATCTGAGAAAAAATAGACATGAAAAAGAAAACAGAAGTTGAGTAAAAGATACTATGCCCGGCATGTTCCCATTACTCCATAGCTCCAATACTCCATCACTCCAAATCTTCCCATGATAATTCGAACCAGGTCTTTCCCCCGTGCAGCATTAGTCGGAAATCCGTCAGACGGCTATTTCGGGAAAACGATTGCGTTTACTTTCGGCAATTTCCGCGCGGAGGTGGTGCTGTATGAATCGCCGGAACTGGAAATTCTTCCGAGCGTGCGCGACCATTCGGTATTTCAAAGCATCCGGGACCTTGTTCTCGATGTCAACCATCACGGGTATTACGGCGGGATCCGTCTGCTGAAAGCGGCAATAAAAGTATTTCATGATTATTGCTTCGAAAAAGGAATTGTTCTTCACAGCGATAACTTCACCATCCGTTACTCATCGAATATTCCTCATCTTGTTGGACTGGCAGGTTCGAGCGCAATCATTACTGCCTGTTTCCGTGCACTGATGGCCTATTACGGGGTGAAAATTGTCAAGCCGGTGCTGGCCAACCTTATTTTATCGGTGGAAAAGGAGCAACTCGGAATATCGGCCGGTCTTCAGGACCGGGTGGCCCAGGTATATCAAGGGCCGGTATTTATGGATTTTAATCAAAAGCATATGGAAGAAAAGGGATATGGCAACTATGAAATGCTGTCACGGGACCTGATACCGTCGTTGTATATCGCCTATCGCGCCGATCTTTCGGAGGGCTCTGATATTTTTCATAATAATCTTCGGGAGAGGTTTAACCGGGGGGAGCCTGAAGTTATAGACTCGATGAGAAGGTGGGGCGAGCTTACCGACAAAGTGCGCAATGCACTGCTTTCACATAAAAAAAGCCGGATCCATGACCTTCTCAACGAAAATTTTGATATACGGAGAAAGCTCTGCCGTATCAGTAAAGATAATATCACCATGGTGGAAACTGCGCGGAGTGTTGGAGCAAGCGCAAAGTTCACCGGTTCCGGCGGCGCAATAATCGGGACCTACACCGATGAAACAATGTTCCAATCGCTCTGTGAAGCCCTGATTCCCATGGGAGTTGAGGTTATCAAACCAGATATTTCACCGGAAAGTGACGAATGAGCAAATCTGCGGTTACAAAAGCAATCATACCGGCCGCCGGCATGGGGACCAGGTTTTTACCGGCTACCAAATCCCAGCCAAAGGAAATGCTTCCCATTGTCGACACGCCGACAATCCAGTATGTTGTTGAAGAAGCTGTGGCATCCGGGATAACCGATATTCTGATGGTCATCGGGAAAGGAAAACGGGCAATCGAGGAGCATTTCGACCGCAATTTCGAGCTGGAAAATGCCCTGAGCGAAAAGGGCAAGGAGAAAGAGCTTGCGGCCGTGCGGCGCATTACCGAGCTGGCAAATATCCATTTCGTATGGCAGAAGGAGCTGAAAGGGCTCGGTGATGCTATTGCACATGCAAAGTGCCATGTCGGCAGCGAGCCGTTTGCGGTCCTTTTAGGTGATACAGTGATCGAAAGCGAGTCGATACCAGCGATAAAGCAACTGATGAATATCTACGATCGGTTTCATGAGAGCGTTATTGCTGTCGAAGAGGTACCCCGGGAGCGGGTGAGCAGGTATGGGGTGATTGACGGAAAGATTATCGACGAACGCGTGTATCTGATCAATAACTTTGTCGAAAAGCCCAGACCCGAAGAGGCCCCGTCGAACATGGTTGTTGCCAGCAGGTATGTTTTGTCGCCCGATATTTTCAAATACCTCGAAATGACCCCGCCGGGGATCAACGATGAAATCCAGATCACCGATGCGCTTACGC
>WJKA01000558.1 GCA_014729375.1 Chitinivibrionales bacterium | reverse complement strand
TTGTCATCCTGCTCGTATAGCAGATCGCCCATTGCTTTATGCGATTCCGCATGGGTGGAATCAAGAACGATGTAATTTTTCAAATAGAGAGTCGCAGCTTTAGTGTCGCCTTTTTTTGCAGCAATTTGGTACAGATTTTGAAACACTTCAGGATCATCGGGCGTTAAAATAGCCAGTTCTTTGAGAAGCCTGAACGCTGTTTTTGTATCATTGTTATTCAATGCATACTCAGCCATCCGCTGCCTGCTTTGTACATCTTTTTTGTCCCGCTTTATGATTTCCGGATCAACCCGCGCCAGGTTTACCTTGTCGCCAAGTTCTTTATAGCATTGCGCCAGTTGCTTCCAGTATTTGAGATTGTCCGGTTTTATCGTAACAATCACTTCAAGCTGCTTTGCCGCAGGCTTATATGCTTTTTCTTTCAGGTAAAGGTCGGCCAGAATAAACCGCGATTCGAGCACATCCTTATCAAGGTTGACTGCGGATTCGGCGGCGTCCCTTGCTTTGTCCCACTGTTTGAGCCGGGCCGCGCATATCGCCAACCCCTCGGCCGCCTCTGCCGTGCGCTCAAGGAGATAGCTCTTCTGGTAATGCTTCATGGCCTCTTCATATTTTTTCTTTTTCAGATTAATCTGTCCGAACGCCAGATAAACATCAGGATGAGAAGGATTGGCTTTCTGCGCCTCCTGATAACATGCCATTGCCTTTTCATCTTCACCGGCCTGCGCATAAGCATTGGCGATTGCAATCCAGATCTCCACTGTCCGTGAAGGCGGCGGAATCTGCTCTTCTGCATATTCGATCGCTGCGGCATGCTTTCCATTATCTGTATAATATTGAAGCGCCTCGGCAAATTTACCCTCGTCAACAAGCGTATCGAATTTTGAATCTGCGCGTACATGCACGCATATCCCCAGAAGCGCAATAACGCACCAGCGGAACAGGCCAAAACGCCCATAAGATATATCCCTCGCCTTCATGGAAATCCTCCTCAGCAATCAGGTTTATTTTTTATAGTATCAGTATCGAAATCAGAACGAGATATCGGTAATGAAGAACCCCTTTTCCCTTTTTCGGCATATATGGAGAATAATTCTTTTCATAGCACATAATCAAGGTTCGGGCTGCACTATAGAAAATGCATGGTTGCAGCATTCAAACGGAAATATTCCGGAGTTTTTCTTTGAGCTTTTTCAACGCTTTCCCCCGGTGGCTGACAGTATTTTTTGTTGCCGAATCAAGCTGAGCAAACGACATGTCGTATCCGTCCGGAATAAAGAGCGGATCATACCCGAACCCCCCGTTTCCCTTTGGCGAATATCCAATTTTCCCTTCACACATGCCTTCAACCGCAATGCTTTTCTCCGGGGAGAAAATGCACACAATAACGCACCTGAACCGTGCACTGCGCCGCTGTCCGGAACATTCCGCACATTTTTTCAAAAGCTTCCGGTTGTTCTGTTCATCGGTAGCATTTTCTCCGGCATACCGTGCGCTTCGGACACCTGGTTCCCCGCCCAGACAATCGACCTGGAGGCCGGAATCGTCGGCAAGAGTCGGCAGTCCCAGCCTGTCAAAAACCCATTGCGCCTTGATAAATGCATTTTCAAGAAATGTTTCTCCGGTTTCCTCGATTTGCGGCACCGGATCCCAGTAATCACGCAGCGTTTTGAAGCTGAAATCAAGATCACCGCATATTTTTTCTATTTCATCACGCTTTCCCGCATTACCGCTGGCGATTATCATGATTCGGTTCTGGGACTGATCGGTTTTTATCTCATTCATGACCTGCTCGATTATGAAGCGACAATATTTACCAGTTTATTTGGAACAACAATAACTTTTCTGATTGTTTTGCCACTGATATACTGCTCAACTTTCGCATCTTCACGCGCGTTTTTTTCGAGCTCTTCTTTCGGCATGTCCCGCGGCGCGTCAAAGCGCGACCGGAGCTTTCCATTTACCTGGATTACCACAGTAACCGTATCGACCCGGACTTTTTTTTCATCCCATTGCGGCCACGCTTCTCCGGCACACGGGGTATCGTGACCGAGCCTTTCCCACAATTCTTCGCAGACATGCGGTGCAAAAGGGTTGCACAGCAACAGGAACAACTCCATATCTTCCCGCCTGACTTCATCCCGGCGGTTTAATGCATGAGAAAGGGTCATCAATTGTGCAATGGCCGTATTGAATTTCATGGATTCAATATCACCGGTCACTTTTTTGATTGACTGATGCACCAGAGTGGTAAGCTCACGGCTTTCTTCTGCCGTTGGCGAGACTTTTTCCGCTACATCCCATATCCGGTGAATAAACCGGTTCATGCCGTTGAGCCCCCGGGTATTCCAGGGGATCGGCTGGTCGAATGCGCCCATAAACATTTCGTACAGCCGGAACGCATCGGCGCCGTATTTGTCAACCATTTCATCCGGATTGACCACGTTCCCTCTTGATTTTGACATTTTTTCTCCGTTTTCGCCGAGGATCAGGCCGTGCGACGTGCGTTTTTTATACGGTTCTGCGGACGGTACGACACCGATATCATACAGGAATTTATGCCAGAACCGCGAATAGAGGAGATGGAGCGTTGTGTGCTCCATACCGCCGTTATACCAGTCAACCGGCATCCAGTACTTGAGATTTTTTTGCGATGCAAGTTCCGCGTCGTTGTGCGGATCGGTATAGCGGAGGAAATACCAGCTCGAGCCCGCCCACTGTGGCATGGTATCCGTTTCCCGGCGGGCCGGGCCTTTGCATTGTGGGCAGTCGACCGCCACCCAGTCATCGATCAGCACCAGAGGGGACTCTCCCGTATCGGTAGTCTTGTACCGCTCGACTTCGGGCAAAACCAGCGGAAGCTGCGACTCGGGAAGCGGCACCCACCCGCACGACGGGCACTTGACCATAGGGATTGGCTCGCCCCAGTACCGCTGCCTGCTGAATACCCAGTCCCGTAGACGGTACTGCACGGAGGCCCTTCCATATCCCCCGGCTTCAACAATCTCAACCATCCTGCCAATAGCCTTGTCAGGAGGCAAACCGTCAAGCGGCCCTGAGTTGACAAGTGTCCCGCGGTCGATATCGACAAACGCCTCTCTGGTTACATCACCGCCGGAAATAACCTCTACAATCGGCAATCCGTATCGGGATGCAAACCGCCAATCGCGCTCGTCATGACCGGGGACCGCCATTATTGCACCGGTACCGTAGGATATCAGCACGTAATCGGCAATCCACACCGGCACTTCCTGGTGCGTAGCAGGATTGAGCGCTGTAATCCCCCTGAATTCAACCCCGCTGACCTCCTTGACAACCTCAGTGCGCTCGAAATCAGATTTGTTTGCCGCACGCTCGACATACTTCCGGACTTCACCGGCATTTTCACACGCTGGCAGCAATTCAGCAACCAGCGGATGTTCCGGTGAGAGCACCATATACGTAACGCCGAACAGGGTATCCGGACGGGTTGTGAATATTTTCATGCAATGCTTTTTTCCACCGGATGAATATACCGGAAAGTCAACTTCAGCGCCCGTCGACCGGCCGATCCAGTTCGTCTGCTGCATGGTAATCTGGTCGAGAAAATCCACGGTCTCAAGATCCTGAAGAAGCCGCTCGGCATAATCGGTTATTTTCAGCATCCACTGGCTTTTTACTTTTCGTACGACCTCCCCGCCGCAGCGCTCGCACACGCCGCCAACAACCTCTTCATTGGCAAGACCGACATTGCAGGACGTGCACCAGTTGATCGGCATCTCACTTTTGTACGCCAGACCCTTTTTCCATAATTTCAGAAAAATCCACTGGGTCCATTTATAATACGCAGGATCGGTGGTATCGATCTCACGCGACCAGTCAAAAGAAAAACCAAGGCGCTTCAATTGCGACCGGAACCGCCTGATATTCTGCTGCGTTACCTCCCTGGGATGCCGGCCTGTTTTGATTGCGAAATTTTCCGCTGGAAGACCGAATGCATCCCACCCGATTGGAAACAAAACATTATACCCCTCCATCCGGCGTTTCCGCGCAACAACATCAAGCGCAGTATAGCTCCGGGGATGTCCCACATGAAGACCTTCACCGGAAGGATACGGGAATTCGATTAAGACATAATATTTCTTTTTTGATCTGTCATCAGATGCGGCAAACGATCCATGTTCTTCCCAGTATTGCTGCCATTTGTTCTCTATGCGACGAGCATCATATTCTTCACTCAAGCGTCCTCCTTCGCGCCAAAACCATGTCGATATGATAAAATACAAATAATCACACGGATTCGATATAAATATCCTTTTTCAGTCGTTCGATATCATCGATCCGTATCACCCCGGCGCCGGTATGCAAAGCATTTGAAACACCGCATGCTACTGCAAGCCTGCAGATTTCATCGAATGAGAGATTCCGCTGCATTCCCACAAGGATCCCTGCAACAACAGCGTCCCCGCATCCAACTGTGTCAACAGGCGAAATAGGCGGCACACTGCACAGAAGGCAATCATTGCCGTGAATTGCAATCATGCCGTCAGCACCGAGGGATATGAATGCATACCGGATTCCCCTATCGCCAAACCGCTTTCCTTTGAGTGCAATATGCCGGATTCCTTTAATCTCCTCGCCGAAATATTCCTGAAACTCATCGAAATTGGGTTTGATTACATCGGGCCTTGCCCGTATACCCCGCCTCAACGCCTCCCCACGCGCATCGAGCAAACTGAATGCGCCCCTTTTCCTGAGCATGGCAATAACAGTCTGGTACGTATCCGGATCATGCGCTGCCGGAAGACTTCCGCATAATGCCCACCTGTCGTTTTTCCGGATCCTGCGCTTGATAAATTTCAGAAAATCAGCCTGTACCGCATACGGAACCTCAGAACCGGCGCTGCTGATATGACTTACTTTTGCATTCGATGATTCACAAACAGTGGCATTTACCCGTACATTGCCGGGGAAGGAAAACAACCTGGCTTTGATTCCCATTGTGTCAAAATAGTGCCCAAATCGCTGATAGTTTTCCTCAGGAAGAAGCGCCACAATGCAGACATCTTCACCAAGCGTCCGTACGGCACGAGCAACATTTATCCCCTTTCCCGCCGGGACCTGCTGAGAAACGACATCTTTGTACGTTGTTCCCGACTGGAATTCATCAAGCGAATACGTAACATCAAGACAGGGATTAAACACCGTGCAGGTGATCAAAGAGGCACATCTCCCTTCATTGCGCCGAACAGAAGGCTTATTGCCTTGCCCATCATTATCGCCAGTACCACGGCGGCAAGTGCCTGCAGAATTTTCACGATTGTATTGAGTGTACGGATATTTTTCATCTGGCTTCTACAAAAGGACTGCCCATTCTGCGCCTTGGTGCAGTGCAATCAGAGGGGATAAAATACAACAGGGCGGATAGCACCGGCAGCCGGTATTTCAATAATCCTGAATTCCGCACCGCATCCAGCCGCCCGATTCCGGACAATCACTTTTTATCCGGCCTTACAAATTTTTTCAGCCGATAAAAAAAAGCATTCTTTCGAATGCTTTTTTCAGTACAAGAAGGAGGCATGTGAACTGCAGTTATTCGTTCAGGTCAACCTTTGCAACACCGTCACTTTTCATATCACCCAATCTGTCGGAAAAGGGAATTGAATCATTTGCCGAGCCGCTGTCTTTCAGGAGTGAATCTGCACCGTCAGCAACAAGCATTCGGGAATCCAGGTTTTTTTCCTCTGAGGCTTTTGCGGGGCCCCGGGAGTCTGGTTCTTTTTTTTCACGCGCCATTTGCAAATCATCTCCGGATTCCTGCATAACATAAACGAGGTATCCCATGCCTGCAAATCCGACAACCAGAAGCATTGTAGAAACAGCCGCTTTTCTGAGTACTG